>JAJYDY010000024.1 GCA_021790455.1 Microcaldota archaeon
CTCACGTCTTTGCGACCTAACGGTCGCATTGACAAAATCTTCGATATAAAAAGAGATAGTTCTTGGGTTTCAACCCCCGACGAGGTCGGGGGAATTCTCTAGGATATTAACTAAAGGGTTTTTTCGAATATATACCTTGTTTCTCCATCGCTGTAATAGTTCGGCACCTCCTTGACTATCTTGTAACCTGACTTTTTGTAAAATCCCACAGCCTGCAGGTTTTTCACGTTAGTAACTAATATGACTTTTTCTCTTCCTAATTCAGCCGCATTCTTCTCAGCAAATCTCATCATCTGTCTACCAATCCCTTTTCCTTGCAATTTAGGATCAACACCAAGGTTTAGGATCTCTATAATATTTTCCTTAGGCATATCTATAATCGATATATAGCCTACGAACCTTTCATCTGCATCTTTCCAAACCCAAGTTTCCGAATGCTCTTTTGTCAAAAAATCTAAAAGTTTCTCTTTGGTCTCAAGAGGCAAGAGAGAGAGAGAGAGATGCCTTTGCAACCTTCACGTCCAATTCAAATAGCGCATCAAGGTTTTCTGCTACATCGATCTTACTTACTCTAAAATCTTTAGTTTTCATAAAACTCATCCTACTATTTACTCCTACGTCGATTAATTTATCTTATTCGAAGGCTTGCCTTTCAGGAAATTATCGATATTGTCTATGAATATTGATTGACGGCGCGCCATCGCCTCAAAAGTCGCATATGCATTTGATGGATAGATTGCGCAGTTCTTTAATTTTGCGAACTTTTCAAATGTTGATTTAGGCGTCTCTTCATCATTCTCAAATATGAATGTAATTTCCCCTTTTGATAAACGGTCTGCCAGCGCATCAGTGTCGAACGTTTCCATTGATATGAACTTCATAAGAATTGCGCCATTCTTCATCTTTCCTATCCGTTCCCTGTTCATAAAATTTATCGTATCTTTATTATGAGAAAAGTGCAAAGTTAAGATGTCACTGTGCGAGATCAGTTCATCCGTATTTTCATATTTTATCCCTCTTGATTCCATTTCTGGCTTTCTATTTCTGGACCAGTATCGTACATCAGCACCGAAACCTTGTGCAATTTCGGCCACTCTGCCTCCGATATTACCTAGTCCAATAACTCCAAAAACTTTCCCTTTTAGTTCTCTGCCAAGTGCACCGTTATACTCATTTACGCCGGCTCTTCCTAGCTTCTTTGACCCTTCAAGATCGCGCATGTATTCCAAGAGAGCACCAAAGAGGAATTCAGCGACTGCCTCGCTGCTATAACCTGCAACATTGCTGATGGTTATCCCTTTTGACTTTGCATGTGCAATGTCTACGAAGTTGAATGCAGTTGCAAAAATACCTATGTATTTAAGGTTTGGCGCTGCATCGATGGTCTCTTTTTTAACTTCAACCCCAAAGCCATTGAATAAACAGTCCGCGTCAGTCAGTTCTGCATTTAGTTTTGGATCGTTCGGGGCAATACTTACTCTTTTCTCTACGAGAGAATCGAATCTGCTCCAATTTTCTTTGCTCAGCGCGTTTTCTCCTATTCCTAAAAGTACTGCTTTTCTGAACTTCATGCTACCCCTGCTTTTATACTATGTCGCGATTGTTATTTACGCCTTGCGATTCCTATTGCAAGCGCGTTCAACTCCTTTTTCGTAGGATTCGCCCTGTTTATTATGTGCTTGAACGCCATGAGGACGGATTTCTTGTACCTTATGTCCTTCCTGTCCCTTATGCTCATCCAGAACAGCCTCGTTATTGCAGACATCGCTTTCTCATCAACGTAGTATCTTTCCATAGGATAATCCCTTTTCATCTCATCCCTTGAGAGCGCATATAGGACTATTGCAAGCGCATGCGATATGTTAAGCACGGGATAATCCTTGTTCGCAGGGATGAAGATGCTTGCATCGCACATGTTCATCTCCTCCTTCGAAAGCCCTGTATCGTCTCTTCCGACGAGGAGAGCTATCTTCTTCTTATCCTTCAGGAACTTCCTCGCGTCTTCTGGGTTGTAAACGTTGAAGAACGACTTGTCGCTCTTGTACCACAGGCCTGTTGTTCCGACAACCGCATCGCAGCCCTTCGCCGCCTGTGGTATGCTCTTGTAGACTTTCACTCTTTTGAGCAGGTCTGCAGCATGCTTCGAGTACTTCACCGCCTCCTTTCCATTGTATTTGCAGCGCGGGTTCACGAGATTGATCTCATTGATCCCGAAGTTCTTTAGCACTCTTGCCATGTACCCGAGATTTATCTGGTACAGAGGCTCGACCAGGATGACCTTTATCTGCATTTTATCACAGTTGGGAGCTTGCGAGCAGGAACGCCGCTATCGCCACGCCGTTCACTAGGATGTGCGCAATAACTGACGGATACAGCGAACGCATCCTCTGGAACACATATCCGGCAAGAAGCCCGAATATGAACGCGCCAGTGAACTCTGTTATTGATGCATATCCGGTGTGCAGTATGGCGAACAGCAGCGCAGGCATGAATATCCCATACCTTGGGACGAGATAGCCCCTGAAGAATATCTCCTCATTGAGAGGGGCTATGAAAACGCTGAAGAACAGTATCGCGATAGGGGCAGCCGATTCGAACACCTGTGCATTCGTCGGAAGCTGGACTCCTGTCAGCACAGTTATCAGAGATATTATTATCTCTAAGAGAAAGAGGAGCATGAAAAGCATGATGCCGACATATACGACTTTTCCGGTCAGCTTGTTTTTCGATAAGCCGAGGGACCCCACTATGTCCTTGAGGGTTTTCCCTTTCGAAAGGAGGTAAGCGAAGACTGCTGTGGAGAATATGAACGAGAAAGTCACAGCTGTGTAGTTCGAGACATCGACCGCACTTATCGCGCCCCTTGCGGCGAGATAGAAGAAGAGGAACGTCAGGAAGACTACCAATATGAAAGAAATATAGAAAAACGCCCTGATTGCAGGTCTCTCCCTCTCTGTTTTTTGTGTCTTTGGGGCGTTCCTTGGCAAGTCTACACCTGCTTCTTTGCGCTCTTGAATTCGGCGTAGCCGCACTTGCCGCACGAATTCCTGTCAGCGTGCTCTGCCATCCTGCTGCCGCACTTGGGACACATCCTTCCTGGCTTATATGCTGCAAACGTCTTCTTTTTCTTCTCCTTCTTCGCTGGTGGTGCTCCTTCTGCCATGAATATCACTCATTATTCCTTCTTTTCCTCTTTCTTCTCCTCTTTTGGAGCTGGTGCCTCCTGCTCTCCAGCTTTCTTCGCAGCTTTCTTCGCCTTCGTGACTACCCTCTCAAACAGGTATGCGCGCTCAACCTTCTTGAGCGCATCGGCATTCGGATAGGAATGCGCCACCGCTCTTGTCATCCTTGTCCCGAATTCCTGGTCCATCCTGACTACCACTGTAGCTTCCGGGCTCAGGTTGAGCTTCTTGCAGAGCTCCTTTGATACCTCTGCCTTCGATGGAGTCCTGTCCTCCTGGGTAATCGTGAACTCTATCTCCCTCCTGTCTGCAACTGCGTTCTTTGAATCCTTCACTATGTTTATTTCCATGCAATCACTGCTGTTTCCAAGCTTAATACACTCTGGAAAGTGCCTTCCTTCCCATGGTTTCCATTATTTCCACTTCCTTCCCCGCCTCGAGCTTCCCTTTGAAGTCATCGGGTATCGGCAGGTCGTATGTTTCATAAGTCTCAGAGTCCATTACCTGCACTGATGTTTCGGAAAAGGAGACTACGCTGCCCTTCCTCTTCTTTATTACAGGCACCTGCACGTCTGCGTGCGCTGACGCGAGAATGGTCTTCTTCCCGCCATCGAATATCCCCATTGCTGTAATCCTCATCTTAGCCGCACCGTGCTTTCCCGGCGAACTCGTCTCTATCTCAAGAACCCTGCACGGAACCCCTTCTATAAGAACATACCTTCCCACTCTGAGGTCCTTTGCAGGTTCGAGCAGAAACTCTCCTTCGTCTGCCATAGTATCAACTGACTAGAAATTAACGATTAGTATTGATTCAGAAAGCTTATAAAGCTAATCCATGAGGTTATTACGACGTATTTTGTTGGTGCACATGAAGCCATATGTTGCTGTTGCAAAGCGCACATGCGGCAAGATTGCTGAGGAATACGATGCGAATGGTATCGAAGGCGGTTGAATGAAAGGCGCAAAAAAGGCGGTTAAAAGATACGAGAAGATAAGCACGACAGCGTGGTTCACCGCGGAGGGAAGGACTTTCAGCGACATACCCTATTCAAAAGAGTTTTTTGAGGCGATGAAGCGGGTAGATGCCCCATCTAGGCTCCTCTCTATAAATCACTCCTCGGTATCATTCTGCTACATCGAAGCCAGATACAAAATGATAAATACGTTTTTGCTTGAAAGCAGGATCAAGCAGATACTCGAGCTTGCTTCCGGCTTCTCACCCAGGGGCTTTTCCATGGCCGCCGATGAAACGGCCGACTATGTCGAAATAGACCTTCCTCAGGTGATTGAAAAAAAGAGGGTTGTCCTTTCTTTCATGAGCCAACGATTGCCGAAAAACCTGCATCTAGAGCATGGGAATGTGCTGAAACTGGCTGACTTAAAGGCAGCTTGCAGACATTTCGATGCAAACCGGCAGATAGCGGTGATCCATGAGGGATTATTGCGCTATCTCACTTTTGATGAAAAGGGGATTGTCGCAAAGAACATAGCAGGACTGCTCAGGAAGTTCGGCGGCGTCTGGATAACTACAGATGTGACCTTGTCAAATTTTATCAATAAGGAGAATATCTCCGGAGAGACGAGAGCAATAACCGGAATAGACATAACCAGCAATGCATTCAGGGATGTCGATGAATCAAAGAGGTTTTTTGAGTCCTTTGGCTTTTCGGTGGATGTGCATAGTTTAAAGGAGCTTGGCGATGCGCTTGTTTCACCGTCCAAGCTTAAACTTTCCAGAAAAGAGGTAAAAGATACATTGGAAAAGGGCTATCTTCTTGTGATGAGATTAGCCTAGGAACATCTTCCTATCTAAATATCCATGAAGCGGTAGACCCTGTTCCTGTCCTCAAACCCCATTGAGCGGTACAATGCCACCGCTCCCTTGTTTTTCTTCGCGACGTGCAGGAAGACGAACTCTATTTCCAATCCCAGCTCCTTGGAGCGCCTGACAAGCTCTTCCATTAGCTCCCTGCCTATCCCCTTCCTCCTATAAGCCTTATCGACAGCCAGCTTGCTTACATGGAGAGTGAGCACATCGTCGAATCCGAACACAGTTCCCACCACCTTGCTGTTGTCGGTAGCGACAAGGCAAAATCTCTTGTTCCTGCTCAAAATCCTAGAAAATGCAACCCTGGAAATCCCTTTTTGCAGCATGCCTGCCTTTTTCAATAGACTGTTCACAGCTGCGAAATCCCCAGGCACTGTTTCTCTAACCACAAAATTGGCTTTCATCCAAATACCAAAAAAGAAGAAAAATAGAAAAATAAAAAATAAAAGAAATTTCAGATCATGTTCTCTATCGTGTCTACAGAAGTGTTCGCCGTGTCAAGGTCCCTTGCTGAGAATGTGCCGAACTTTGGCGTGACTCCCGTTACTATAGACATCACTCTTATCTGGTCGTTCAGTTCCGGTGCGAGCCTCGATCCGAAGATCACGTTGGCCCGGTCGTCCAAATCCGCAGTCACTCCCTCTCCTACCTTTGTCGCCTCTTCTATTGTAAGAGAAGTACCTCCTGCCACGTGGACGAGTGCGCTCTTGCCGCCTTGGGAATCAACATCAAGCAATGGGTGGTTGTTCGTAGACGATATCGCCTTCGAGACCTTGTCAGGACCATAGCCGCTTCCTATGTTTATCATCGCAGTGCCTGCGTCCCTCATGACGCTCCTCACATCTGCGAAGTCCAGGTTTATCAGGCTTGGAAGCTGGATCGTGTCAGCGATGCCCTTTATAGCATTCATTGCTATGCTGTCTACAAGCTCGAATGCCTTCTCCATCGCAAGGTTTGGCGCGAATGAGAGAAGCTTGTCATTCTGGACTATGATGGTTGTATCAGCGTTCTTTGAGAGCTGCTGGATTCCCCAGTCTGCCTTCTGCCTCCTGCTCCTCTCAAGGGAGAAAGGATAAGTAACGAATGCGACGACCAGAGAACCCTGCTCCCTTGCCATCTGGGCCACTATGGGAGCGCTTCCTCCTCCTGTTCCGCCGCCCATTCCCGCAGCGATGAAGAGCAGGTCGTATCCTGATATAGCGTTGATTATCTCGTTCCTGCTCGCTTCGGCGCACTTGAGTCCCATTTCAGGGAATCCGCCTGCGCCAAGCCCATGGGTTATGTCCTTGCCCATCAGGATCTTCTTGTGCGCCTTGATCATGTTGAGGTGCTTTGCGTCCGTGTTCGCGGCGATCGTGTCCGCGCTCTTTATTCCTGAGCTGTATATCCTGTTGATCAGGTTGCTTCCAGCTCCTCCGAGTCCAATTATTCCTAGTTTCGCCGTGAATTCGTCGTCAGACATTCAAACCACCATAAACGTAATGAATTAAACAAAAATAAAATAAAGGAGGGCTTTCGCCCCTCCCCTTTTTAGATCATCTCTATGCCGCTGAAGTTGGACTGCTTCACTTCGTCCAATCTTCCAACGATGCTTGCACCCTTGACTCCAGTTATGATTCCCACTATCTCTATCTGGTCCTCGTATCCTGGAATCAACCTTGCGCCCCACTTCACATTTGCGCGCGGATCCATCTGGTCTGTTATTATCTCTCCAGCCTTTATCGCATCGCCGATCGTCAGGCTTGCTCCTCCAGATATGTGGATGAGCGCTCCTGTCGCGCCTTCCATGTCAACGTCAAGCAGCTTGTTCTTCAGGACTCCTTCCGCAGCTAGGTTCACCTTGTCCGTTCCCTTTCCTGTTCCCACTGCTATGAATCCCACCTGGCCCCCTCCGAGTATAGAGCGAACGTCTGCGAAGTCTATGTTGATCAGGCTTGGCTGTGTTATCGTCCAGACGAGTCCTCCTATCGCCTTTGCGAGCACCTCGTCTGCAAGCGCGAACGCATCGTTCATCGGCAGGTTCGGCACAAGCTTTACCAGCCTGTTGTTGTCCAGGATGATTACGCTATCGCAGAACTTCCTGAGCTGCTGGATTCCTTCCTCTGCCTTCGTCTTCCTAATCCTTTCGAGGTCGAACGGGTATGTTACCATCGCGACCACAATCGCTCCCTGCTCCTTTGCGATCTGCGCAGCAACCTTGATGGAGCCTGTTCCTGTTCCGCCTCCCATACCGGCACATAGGAATACGAGCTGTGAGCCGTTGAAAGCGTCTTCAATCAGCTGCCTGTCGACTTCAGCTGCCTTCTCGCCTATCTTTGGATCACCGCCTGCGCCAAGACCGCGCGTGATCGTCCTTCCGATCAGTACTTTCTTGATTCGGTCATCGATTATCTTGAAGTGTTGAGCATCAGTGTTCACAGCAACGAAGGTCGTGCCCTTTACACCAGCCTTCAGGAGCCTGTTGACAATGTTGTTACCTGCACCGCCAAAACCCGCAGTCACTATCTTTATCTGTGTTGAGGAAAACTCGTCCTCTGTTGTGCTAGCATTGCTGCTAGGCTGTCCCAAAATCTCGTTTACTAGGTCGCTCATATGATCGCCTTTTACTAATCGCCGATTTTATAATATCTGATAAGGCTTTTAAATCTTATGTAATATCTCGGTGATTGAGAAGTTATAGTAAAATTAGGTAATTTCATGGAGTGCGCTACAAGGAAAGGAGTAAAATTACATGAAATTTACAAAAAGATATGTTTTGGAGTGAAGTAAAAGCGCAATTTTTGCTGTTTTTTGCAAATTTTCTGCAAAAAAATCAGCGCCTTTTTTTTGAAAAAGAGTTTGATAAAACCTTTTCCCAAAATATTTTCCATAATCTCCATTTCTGATTAAACTTTTTCCAAAAGTTTATTTGCTGGAGTTGTACGTCCCTTGAATCTGGCCGCTCTGCGCAAGCACCGCAAGGAGATTGTAGGACGTTCCAGCGGCACTGTAGTTGACAAGCCATACGTTTGAGAACTGCATCCCGATGGGCGTCGCGTTGGCTCTGAGAGATGGATAGAACGCCGCATGCACAACCGTGTTGTTGTACCCGTATGTACCCACATAGTGCATTATCGTCGTGGAGTTCGCAGTGTAAGACCTAACTATCGCTATCTCAGGCGAGCTTATCACGTAGGAGGGCGCATTCGAGAGGCCGTAGATTACGCACCCTTTAGTGTATAGGTTGTCAGTGCTAGGCACAAGCCCGGTCGCAGGATAGTCAAATCCCTCGATGAGAAGCGTCGGGCACGGCCTTGTCCCATTGTAAGTAACTGAAAGTATGACCTGCCAGCTGTTCGCCTCTAGAGTAGAGTTTGTCACAGATACGACGGTGACTGTCGCGTTCGGGTTCGATTGCTTCACGTCATTGAGCACGAGCTGCTCCGCCTGTGATTGCGTAACCTTGGTCGATGAGGCGTGGGATGAAAGTGCCCAAGCCACGCTGAAGATTACAACAAGCACAACTATGAGTACTCCTACCTTTAGTATGAGGTCCATGATCTCCGTCTCATATTATTATCTACGGAAACTTATAAAAATTAGGGTTTTTGCGCGGCTGACCTATGAAGCGGGCGTATGTTTCTTCCTCATCGGCGAATACCGTTCCATTGAAGTATCCTTCGGCGAGCTGTTCGAATTCAAGAAGTTCCGGCTTGTAGGACTTAAACTAAGCCCTCAGTGTTGCGATAGATAGAGCACGAGAGCCTTGTTGAGCAAGAGCTTGTTCCTCGCTTGCTCCATAGTTACGCTTTTCGGGCCGTCGAGGACGTCGCTGGTTATCTCATCTCCCCTGTGCGCCGGGAGAGGGTGCATGACTATGGCGTTCTTGCCTGCCATGCTGAGCGTGTTTTGATTTAGCTGGTAAGCGGAGAAGAGCTTCTTCCTCTTTTCCACTTCCGCCTGGTCCACGGGGCCAAAAGTGTCTGCAAGGCTTATGAAGGAGTCAGTGTAAACTACGTCTGCGCTGTCCAGGCCATCTTCCAGGCTGTTTGTCGCTATCACCTTTGAGTATTCCTTCACCTTCGTCACGTACTTCGACTTCGGAAGATAGCCCTGCGGACCTATGAGCACGATTTCGGATCCCATCTTCGCAGCAAGCACCATGAGCGAATTGAAAGTGTTGTTTTGCACGTCACCGAGGAAGGCAATCTTCGTTCCCTTCAGCGCCTTGACGTGCGAGCGTATGGTATAAAGGTCAGCAATGGCCTGCGTAGGGTGCTCCAAATCAGTCATGGCGTTTATCAATGGGACCTCTGAATTGCTTGCCATCTCGAGCAGGTCGGTGTGCTTGTTCAGCCTCGCAGCTATGAAGTCGCAGTAGTTGCTAAGCATCTTCGCGGTGTCGGCGTGCGTCTCCCCCTTCGATGCCTGCGATGTCTTTGAGTCTATGAATATGGCCCTTCCGCCAAGGTGCGTCATGCCGACCTCAAAGGAGAGCCTTGTCCTCGTAGATGGCTTCTCAAAATACATGGCGAGGACGGTGTGCTCCTTTATCGATGCTGTCTGCTTGCCAGCCACAATAGCGTCAGCGATTTCAAAAATCCTCCCTATTTCCTCCTTGGAAACGTCGTTTGCGGAGAGGAAATTCACTTTTTCACCCGAATATCGAACCGAACCCCTGATTCGCAGCGTTCTCCTCGTCTTCCTTTATCTTTATCATCTTCTGCTCCATCTCGGCAGGAGCCCTCTTTATTGTCGTGAACTCGATCTTGAACTTCTCTTCTGCAAGGCCGAGGAATTCGTCAGTAGCCCTTATCAATAAGTAGTAATTGTCGTTCTCTATCCCCATCGACTTTCCCTCCCTTAGGTCGCAGTCCTGCCTAGCGAAGATGACGTTCACCATCTTGTCCTCGCGCAGCTTCCTGGATTCCTCGCTCGCCTTTTTCTCGAGCTCCTCCAGCTTCGCTCTCTCCTCTGGGCTCATCTTAGCCCTCTGCTTGTCATCGACATCAGGCAGCCTGGGAATGAGATTCGGGTCCAGGTAAGGGTCGTAGTTCAGCATCTTCTTAAGCTTCTGCACTTCTGATTGGCCGCACTCGTAGACGCGCGTCGCCATATCAACCCTCCATTAGCCTTGCGTTGACTGTCCCTTCCCTTCCAGGCCTGTTGGTGACCTTCGCCTTCCCGAGGTCTGTGTTGATTATCGTCCCTTTTGTTATTATGTTCTGACGCGCGAAGTTCCTGTTGTCCTGGCTTTCTGTCACGCCTTTTATCTTCGCCTTCTTGTAGCCGCTCTTCGTCAGGACATTGGCGAAGGCTGCACTCTTCAGGACAGTCGTGACGCTGCCTCCCCTCCTCCGCACCTCCTTCGTGGTGTCCGTCTCTGCAGACATCTTCGTGGCGGAGAAGTAGTTCCCTATCTCGCTGCGCCTCTTGTCCTTGAACTTTATCTTCCTCTTTCCATTGCCCGAGCTCTTGGTCTTTGACTGACCGTGTCTCTGGATTCCAAACTGGCTCATTGTATCACTTATCACTTTTGCTAATCTAAGAAGTAGCCTTAGAATAGAGATATTATATTGGGCAAAAGACCTTATAAAAGTTTCTATCAGCGCTTTGAAGTGACATCCACCTGCTCCTAAAAGGATGGGTGTTTACTTCCACATAGATGATATTTATGCGGTTAGCCTAGCTTCTTTGTGTAGAGCTCAGTGTAGATTGGCCCCGTCTCCGTGAGCTCGCTCTTTATTATCTTAATTTCACCGCAGGTAAAGCCCCCGTAGTTGTTGTTCCTGTGCGTAGACACGAACTCGTTGAGCTTTACCTCCACCTCCTTGTCTGCGCCCTTGACCCTTGCGATCGTCACGTGAGGAGTGTATTCCCTCTCCTCCACCTCGATGCCAAGACTCGCGATCTGGCCCTTCAGCCTCTTGTAGATATCAACAAGCACGCCGTTGTCCTTTACGTTGGCGTATATTATGCGGGGATGCCTCGGATCGAATAGCCCCAGTCCTTCCACAGCGATGTCGAATTTCCCCTGCTCGAGCAGCTCGAAAAGGGTGATGACCGCGAGGAGCCTCTCATTGTCTATCTTGTCGAAGAAGAATAGAGTGACATGTAGCTGGTCGTCGGCAACCAATCTCGCGCCCCTCATGTTGAGCGAGGAGTTCTCCGCAAGTATGCGTATCTTTATGTCCTCTGGCAGCTCGACCGATACGAATGCCCTTATCGGCCTGCCGCCAGTCTCCTTCCTAATCATCTCTTCCAGCGACTTGGATTCCATAAAGCTCATTATTTTATACAAGAGCTTTTTAATATCCTAGAGAATTCCCCCGACCTCGTCGGGGGTTGAAACCCAAGAACTATCTCTTTTTATATCGAAGATTTTGTCAATGCGACCGTTAGGTCGCAAAGACGTGAGTCAATGATTAGTGTAAA
>JAJYDY010000025.1 GCA_021790455.1 Microcaldota archaeon
ATTCGCAAGCGTCATGGTTATGCCCGCAAGTGCCAGCGCAGCTAAAGCGAAGCCAAGTATCAGGCCGATCCGCATAGATTGGCTTCGCTGAGTATATTTATATTAATAACGATGGGGGAGGCGCTCTAGGCTGTTGACTTTTATATCAGTGTCGTCTAATCACCTTTTTAAGTTCCTGACGTTTCACTCCCACAATAAATTTCAAGAATATTTTATTACATACGCCAACAGGCAGGCACATATGTGGACTCTCACCCTTCTTATTCCGACATATCGGTTCTTTGCAAAACCGAATACCTCCTTCAGTCTTGAGAAAATCCTTTCGATTGCCCATCTTTTCCCATATTCTGGATCCTTTGGTATGGTTGATTTGTAGTGCCCCCTTCCGTTTATGGCAATCAGAGGTTTTACATTGTCGTGATGCAACTCCTGATACACATCTGTGGAATCGTATTGCGCGTCTGCAAGGAATTTTGTGGCATAATTTATGGTGAACCTTCTTTTCACTGCATCGTATAGTTCATGGAAGAATGTCTTGTCGTTCCTATTTGCAGACGCGGTTGTAAAACACAACGGCAACTCCACTTCTGCATCTGCTGTAAGATGCAGTTTGTATCCGAACACGAATTCCTTCTCTGTAATTTTTCTTGCAAACTGTTCCTTTTTCGATGGTGTTCGGTGTCCAAATCTCGCATCCGTGTCCTTCTGCGAATGTGCTGATACGTCGCTACTATCTTGGGCTATCAACCTGACCTGTTTCCCTTTCATAGTCTGATTGACGACAAGTTCATACGTCTCCGACATAATTTCATTCGCACCTTTCCGCACTTTTGAAAAGATTGTGAAATCGAAATCTTTTTTATATCCTAAAAGTCTTCCTATCGCGTTATCAGAGAGGAATTCTGCAAGTTCTCTATCAGATATTCCATTCTTGAGCTGTTTCACAATCAATGCGACTATATGTTTGGCATACTTCTTCGTATGTCCGTGCCTCCGCACAACAATTCTGGCGGCAGCCAGAACCTCATGTATTTTATCTTTTAGGGTCGTTATATTCATCGAAATCGCCTGGACGCAGGGGATTTACGTCGAAGAGAAAAGAGAACCTGCGTTCTAGGTCTTATAGAAACATAGTCTTTTAAGAATTCAACAGCCTAGGATGCAGTTGCCAATGCTGTTTGGCGGTGACCACTCTTCACTCAATCACATTGGGATAACGCCTCCGTCCTTTTTAAGGATTGTGTGCGAAATCAACAAACATAAAGTTCTTATGTGAACAATAGGATTAGATACCATGCTCAAGCTGTACAACACTCTTACCCACAGGAAACAGGCATTCAAGCCGATCAGCGACAGCAGGGTCGGAATGTACGCATGCGGGATAACCGCTTACTACCTTGCACACATAGGGAACCTGAGAAAGTACGTCAATGATGATGTCCTAAGGAGGATCCTTCAGCACAGAGGCTATGCTGTCGAACACGTCCAGAACATAACGGACGTAGGCCATCTTGCGAGCGACGCTGACGAGGGGGAGGACAAGCTCAGGCTCGAGGCAGACAAGGAGCACAAGAGCATGCGCGATATTGCGGCTTTCTATACCAATATTTTCCTTAAGGACTTCAGGCTCATTAACATACTGCCGCCGAGCAGGATGCCGAAGGCATCTGAGAACGTGGAGGAGATGCTCGACCTGATAAGGAAACTCGATGAGAAGGGCTACCTCTACAAAACAGAGGATGGCGTCTATTTCGACACATCCAAGTTCAAGGACTACGGCAGGCTGACCGGGATGGGGTTCAGGCAGCTCAACGAGAGCCTCAAAGCAGGCGCAAGGGTCGAACTCATAAAAGGGAAGAGGAACATCACCGATTTCGCAGTCTGGCGGCTTGCGACTTCGCATATGACAGAGATGGTATGGGGTTCTCCATGGGGAAAAGGCTATCCAGGTTGGCACATCGAGTGCAGCGCGATGAGCATGAAGTATCTTGGGAAACATTACGATATCCATACTGGAGGAGTGGACCACATACAGGTGCATCACACGAATGAGATTGCGCAGTCTGAGGCTGCGACAGGCGAAAAGGTCGTCAATTACTGGTTCCATGGGGAGTTCCTTATTGTAGCGGATCAGAAGATGTCGAAGTCTCTCAGGAACATCTATACGCTTCAGGACATAATCGAGAAAGGGTACCCTCCATTGGCGCTGCGCCTATTCTACCTTTCCGGCCATTACAGGCAGCAGCTCAATTTCACCCTTGAAGCTCTTACGAATGCAGCCAACACGCTGAGGGGTACACACCTGTTCATGCAGCGGCTCAACGAGGTCAAGAGCACAGCGAAGAACGAGGACAGTAGTGAATTCAGAAAGAGGATAGCCGCACACAAGAAGGCATTCTTCAAGGCGCTCGATGATGACATAAACATGCCGCATGCTCTGGCGGAGCTGCACGCGATAATAAGCGTCACAAATTCAAGGGAGGCGGAGGGAAAGTTAAACAAGTCTGAGGCAAGGTCTGTCACGAGGACGATGTTGGAGCTTGATGAGATCCTCGGCCTAGATTTCGATAAGTACGCAAATGCGAAGAAGGAACCGCTGGCTGTTGAAGTGGAAAAGCTGATACAGGAAAGAGAGGATGCCAGGAAAGCGAAGGACTTCCAGAGAGCGGATGAGATAAGGAGAATACTGAAGGAGACCTACCACATAGTGCTCGAAGACACGAGGGATGGCGTTAAGTGGAGGGTAGAATAATTCTAATTCCTGTTTGCCACTCTTAGGTACTTTTTATAGTCTCCTTCTACATCAATGGTCAGCATTGTAGGTGCCCCAGTGGCATACGGACTCCTCTTCCCTTCCTCAACCTCTTCCTCTATTCTCGATAGCGTTGCGACGTGCACTGCACCTATAGCCCCGCGCTCTGCACATAGCACGGCATTGTCTGCAGCTCTAGAACCGCAGCTGCTCTTACTAGCTTCCTCTTTTGTGCCGCCCATCACTGTCGCCTTTACAGTAATACCGCAGCATTATTGATATTTAAGCAGGCTGTGCAAATTAGACACCTGTCTAAATATCCGGGAAAAAGCCTCAACCTGTTTTCTCCTCCTGGCTTTTCATTTTGTACTTTTGCACAGACGCCATAAACTCTGCCTTTATCCTTGCATAGCAGTTTGAGCACATCTTGTATTCGGTGTTCGCCTTAGGGTCGCTCATCACCCCCTGCTGCAGCCTTCCTGTATAGACATAGTAGTAGTTCTCAGCGTTGAGCTCCTCCCCGCAGATGTCGCACTTCTCCTCCTCTATTCCCATCCTTTCACCAATACGCATCATGCTTAAGTTGTTGCAGCCCGACGTCCCTGCGGAGCGTGCCTCATCATAGCCATGCTCCTCTCCTCGAAATTGAACCATGCGTTCTTTATGCCGGCATCTTTAGCAGCTCCTGCCAATATCTGGGAGATTCCGTCCTTTTCGAATCCGATCGGATTTATCTCTACCTTTCCGAGAAGGAAGTCGGTTGGCGCTATGTCATACCTGACGGGAGTCGCCTGCCTAATGTGCATTGCTTCCTTTGCCCTATTCCTATTGTCTACAAAGAAGAAGATTACATCTGCCATTCCGTCTCTCCCGAGTTTTGCTTTTGATTGGATTGGAAGATTGATTGCAATAGAGAGCATTTCCCCTATTTTGTTGATCATTGCCTGCCTCTGCTGCACAGAAGCACTAACGCTAGCCGTAGAACTCAGACCGTCCATCACAGTATCACCGGAAAAGTTTGTCTGCATCATTATTAAATCCTTTCTTGCGTGCGCTTTACTTTCTCTGGATGCGGCTCACGAATATGGTGTGCGCATTCTCCCTCTCGCCCTCGGCAAGGCCGTAGCTGCCGCATGATAAAATGGAGAAGCTAAACTCAACGTCGCAGTTCAGTGCTTCATGAAATACCTCTGCGATCGCGTCCTGTATCTCTGCAGCCTTTTTGGCTGTCACCATAAAATACTCGTGGTAGAAATGCTCGTAAATGTATACTTTATAAGACGGAACTTCGCGCATTTTCTGCTTTATCTCCAGCATGGTCAAGGCATCATAAAGACCTGCATGGTGCGCTTTGAACTCGAGTTTGAATTCTCCTTCCTCTCCTACACAAACCGATGGTACGATGTCAAGCCCCAATGTTGCGGAAAGCCTTGCGCTCAGGTCTCCTGCCATTAGCGTATGTCCATCAAGGTCGGAAAATTTAGCGTCTGCTGCGTCTACTGTAGTTGTCAAGAAATCACAGAAAAGGTCTGTTTTATATAATATTTAAAACTTTCAGAAATTCCTTCTGTCCGAGGAGTAGCCCCTTCTCTGGTAAGGCCTTCCCCCTCCACCACTGCCTCCCCTGTGGAATCCTCCGCCGCCCCTTCGTTGGCCCCTGTCGTTTCCTCCGTGCTGCCTGAATCCACCACTACCTTCCCTGCTGCCGTGGTGGAATCCGCCCGCCCTTCCCTCGAACCTCCTTACAGAGTGCGGGACCTCGATGTTGTTGTATTTGCTTGTATTGAGCTGTATCTCCTTCATTTCGACGTTCGCATCCATCTGTATTGCTCTCATGAGGCCTTTCTGGTCCAGCCCGATTAGCGTGAAGGCTCTGCCCTCCTTCCCCATCCTTGCAGACCTTCCTACTCTGTGGACGTAATCGAAAGGGGTATCGGGTGCGTCGAAATTTATTATATCGGTCACATCTGCGATGTCCAGCCCTCTTGCAGCCACGTTTGTAGCCACCATGAACCTAGCCCCGCTCCTGAAGCTGTGAAGGGAGTGCTCCCTCTTCGCCTGCGTAAGCCCGCCGTGGATCAGTATTGCGTCGTGGCCGTTCTTCCTCAACACGTCGTGTATGAGGTCAGCTTCGTGCTGCGTTCTAGAGAATATTATCGCCTTCCTCGGCTGGTACTGGTCTATGTAAGAAAGCAGCGCAGCAAACTTCATGCGTCCCTTTGCCACATAATAGCTGTGCGATATCGTGTTTACGGTGATCTCCTCCTCCTTTCCCACTGTTATGGTCTGGTAATCGTCCTTCATGTGGTGCCTTGCGATGTCTACTATAGCCTTCGGCATCGTTGCAGAGAACATCATCGTCTGCCTTTCGTGGGGGAGCCTTGAAATAATGAGCTCTATGTCCTCTATGAATCCCATGTCTAGCATCGTATCAGCTTCGTCAAGGACAAGATACTTTATCCTGTCGAGCCTCAGCGCTCCCCGCTCTATTAAGTCTATTATCCTCCCCGGCGTCCCGACCACTATGTTGGTTCCTCGCCTGAGCTGCTCCATCTGCACGTTTATGGATGCGCCACCGTAGACTGTTGTAGTCCTGAAGTGGATAAAACTTCCGAGTTTCCCGGCTACGCTTGAAACCTGCAGTGCAAGTTCTCGTGTCGGTGTGATTATGATTGCACCTATCCCGCTCTCATGAAGATGCATGCTTTGCATTATCGGGACGAGGAACGCGCCCGTCTTCCCTGTTCCTGTCTTTGCACGCACGATCATGTCCTTTCCCTGGAGTGCCACAGGTATTGCCTGTTCCTGCACTTCAGTTGCGTTCACGAATCCTATTTTTTGGAGAGCATCGACTAGCTCTGGTCTTAGCTCTAGCTGGGAAAATTCTTTCATATATACACCGTTTCTAGGAACGGTCTGTAATAAAAATAGTCTTTCTTTCTCTACTTTCTTTACTACTGGCCTTCCTTTGCTGATAACTGATTGAAGGGATAAATATTTAGATGTTTCTAGTGGCCGTCCTCAGCAGAAACAGCCGCCTACTTCTCTATCTCCTTCTCCATCTCCTCGTATTCCTTTTCGCTTATCTCCCCCTTAGCATAACGGTTCTTGGTTATGCGAAGCGCCTCGTTCTTGAGCACTGCCTTCGATGCGGCGTACAGCACGGCGGCCACGATTATGATTATCGCAGCAACTGCAATCGATCCAAAGAGGAAGTTGGTTCCATTGTTAACCGGTGCCTGCTGCCGGAAGATTGTGGTCGTAGTTGAAATTTCGGGATTCGTAACGTGGACCTGCATTGGCGTGGAAGTAATATTCGTATATGTCTCGTTGCCTGTGTATGTTGCAAAGATACTGACCACCCCCGAAGGCGGAATATTGCGCGCCAAAAGATTTCTGTCGTATTGCAGGATAGCTACGCCTGTGCTGTTGGTTATTGCATGCCCAAGTGTTTGATTCATTGCAGAGAAGGTGATAATCGCGTTCGGTATATAGGCCGTGCTCGTGCTGAGCTGCGCCGATACTGTTGCTGTTTGCCCGCTAAAGACGTTTTGCGTATACTTGTACGGTGTTACGAACGTCTGTACCGGAGATGGAGGATAGCCAGTATACGTGACATAAAAAGATTCGTTGTCGGGCGTTATGGCTGAGGGAGATGCTGCATTCCCGCTTTGGTTCACGAATAGTATATGTGGGCTTATAGTGCCAACGGGATAGTAAAAGCAGCCAATACCGTAGCCGCATCCGTACATGTTCGCGCTGCTGAATTCTACTGTCGTGAATGGAGCGAGAGTCAGAATCGATTTATTTTCTAGTGCTGGCGCCTCCACTACATATTCTGCGCTTGCGAGTGGAGTATAGTAAGTTACATTTGTGCTGAAGCTCTGGCCATTTGTAAGGTCGATAAGGGCTATATTCCACAAATAGCTGGTCGGATTAAGCAGGGTTATCTGCGCGAAAATGGTATCTCCAGGGGACACCGTCATGTTGACAACAGTTGCGTTTCCCGGGAGTAGTTCGTACCATGCATAATAGAAAGTCTGGCCGTTCGCATCACTGCCGGCTATGCCTGTCTGTATCAGGTTGTCATTGGAATAGCCGTCAACGCCGATCCAGACACCAACGCTTTCGTTTATCGAGAGGTTGCTGTGGAAGACCTTCGGTACAGTGAATGACGCATTAAGCCCTGCGATATAGCCGTTATAGCCGTTGTCTACGGGCACCCAAACATAGCCTGCCCAGTTATCCGAATATTGCGAGAAGTGCTGGCCTGCAGACTGCGTGCTTAGCAGCGCTAGCGTCGCAAATACAATCGAGAGGATTACGGTACATCTCCTGTACATCAAACCTGAATAATCATAAATGGAAAGATTTATATCGGGTGCGTAGAAGAGCCCGGAGAGGGAATTGAACCCCCAACCTCTTGTTTACAAGACAAGCGCTCTGCCGTTGAGCTACCCGGGCGCGAATATCTTATTGTTTCACCTGTTTTATAAAGATTCCTTTACTGCGTTCTCCCAATGAAGATATAGGTATAATTTATGAGCGCGTTCAGGACGGGTCTTACTGGTTTCAGCCGGTCCCCTATCCTTCTTATGAACTCCAGGTTCTTGCTGCCCACGCCTCCTACTGCTACAGCCAGCGGTGGGAATATCAGTATCGCTATCGCCGCATTGATGAGGATCAGCCACTTGCTCGCAGGTCCGACTCCCAGCGCCACTCCATAGAGCACCACCCATGTTATTATCGCTGCCAGCGCCACCCTTCCAACCCCTCCAAATTCCTGCTTGAACTTGAACTGCTCCCTTAGCGCGATAATATACATTATGTCGAGCACGAACGGAGTCACTACGAAAAGTGCGATTATCACGCCGCCCGCCTGCAGGTATGGGGTTAACCCAAGGACAAGCGCGAGCTGGAAAAGCATAGCTATTATCTGGTATTTCATGAACTTCTTCGTGTCACCCTTCCCTATTATCAGTGTGCCTGCGTATATCCCTATTATTGATAGCGACATACCGGCTATCATCACTGCGAAGTATAACGGCGCAGTTGTATAGCTTCCAGAAAGGAATAAGTTCACCAGCGGCGTGGCAGTGGCTATTGCATATGCTACTACGGGCAGGAGCATCAATGAGGTATAGTAGATGCTGTTGTTGTATATGCTGCCTATCTTGTGCGCTATGCTCTCCTTTGACAGCGTAGTCGCATATGCAGGAAGAAGTATGAAGGTAATATCCGTTATCGCAAGCTCCACTATCCTGGCCAGCTTGTACGCGGACCCGTAGTTTCCAACGACCGCTGTAACCGTGATGGCACCAAGGAACAGCACTGCAAAGTTCTGCACCCCGAACTGCGCTAGATGAGATGCGACGACAGGCGCAGAGAAACTGCCCAGCTGCTTTACCTCCCTGCCCTCTATCTTTGCAATTCTGAATCCAATTTCCTTCCAAAGTCCAGCCAGCCCTGCCAACGCTGCTATTATGTACGCGATGATGAGCCCGATCATAGCTCCAAGCACGCCATATCCGTATCCGACAAGCATAACGGTAGCTACAAGCCCAACCGCGCCATATGCCACATTGCTGATGCTCGCCAGCTTTACCCTTCCAAGGCCGGTCAGCGCAGCTACCGTAAGGTTGTATATCACCGCAAGCAGCTCTGCAACTGCCGCTGCCTGCAGGAGTATCGTTATCGATGGATCGTGGTATATGTTTACTGCAAGATAGCCGCTAGCAAGGTATCCAGCTATTGCTATCACGACGCCGAGCAACAGGGCGAGGAAATATCCATTCGTTAGAATCCTGTGCGCCGCTTTCGCATCATCCTTCTTCAGCTCAGGCAGCATCTTCCTGAATGCAGTTCCTATCCCAAAGTTGCTGCCTATGTTTAGCAGCGTAGCGAACGCTATCATTATGCTGTATATACCGAACGCCGCAGGCTGGAAAGCCCTTGCAAGGAATATGAGGAGCACGAACGTGAGAAGAGAAGAGAAAAGGTCTCCTCCTACGTAGATAAGCCCTCTTCTTGCGGTGGCGACTCCGAGTTCCTCGACCTCTTCCTGGACGTCCTCTTCTCCACCCATCGCATTACCCGAAGACTATCTTCTCTGCCGTTTTCAGCGCCTTCCTTCTCTTCTCCTGGTGCTTTTTCAGGTAATCGCTGACAAAATCCGTCGTTATCTTTTTTAGCTCTCCAGATGCCATCTCTCCGCTCCTGAATTTCCTGTATACCTCCTCGACAAGCCTGTCATCAGGATGGTGGTACCTTAGGATCTGATATGCTCTGTCCACATCCGGATTGCCGCCGAGCTTCCTGTGCTCCGCGAGCGTGTCCTTACCTCCGGAATAGGCGTTCGCAATCTTCTTTTTCACCTCTTCGGGCGAGTCGGTGAGCATTATGGTCGATGCGGGATCCGAGGAGCTCATCTTTTTCCCGAGCTGCAGGCTCGGCTGGAACGAGAAGTAAATGAATGATGGGGGGACCAATCCATACGGAAGCTTTGTGGCAACGTCCCTTACGGCCCTCGCATGCGGGTCCTGGTCAACGCCTATTCCTGTCAGCGACGGCATAGGCCCGTCAAACTCCTTGAGCTGCTTGTGCAAGATATCGGAATACTGCAGCATGTTGGCAGAGTTCTTTCCAGGGCTGTAATCATCTCCGTAAATCGCAAAAAGGGTGTTGAAAGTGAATTTTTTTGTCAGTTCGAACGTGAATTCATAGTACCTCTGTTCTTTTCTGCTCTGCACGTATATGTCCTTCTCATCCACACCGAGTGCCAGCACATCCGCAATGTTGTCGACTGCGATCTCCTTTGCCTTCTCCAGGCTTCCGACCTTCTCATCTGGCCTTGAGACATATCCATCTATGTCCGCTACTCCGAAGTAGCTCTTCGCTCCCAGGCTTTTGAAATAGAGGAAGAGGTCCACATCAACCTTGTGGCCTATGTGCATAGGCCCAGAGCATGCTACGCCAGTCATCTGTATGAATGGCTTCTTCTGCTTTATCCTTTCCTCGACCAGCTTGAAGTCCCTGTGCGCTATCACTATGCCGCGCCTGAATAGCACATTGTCGAAGTGTTTACGCTCCGCATCTGTGAAGGTGGACAGTCCAAACTGTTTTATCAGCGTGTTGACCACTTCTGCGTTTTCCGTGTCAGGGGCTGTGGATTTCCATGCGTCAAGCTCTATTTTATCCGCCATAGCATTCGCATTATGTTGTCAATGAAGGCTTTTATTGGTTCTGTGCCCTAGTCTTCGTTGTTTCCAGTTATGATTGCGACTACGGTCTTTCCGTCGAACCTCTTCATATCGTCACCGTATATTTCAAGAAATCCCGCGAGGCCTGCGGCGCCTCCAAGCTCCGATTTTATCCCCATATGCTTTGCGAGTTTCTGTGAAGTCCATAGGATAGACCTGTCGTGCACGGCTATTGCATCACCACCAGTCTTCCTGAGCGCATTCAACCCCTCGAATCCAAATGTGGGGAATCCGACAGCGATCGCGTCCGCCTCTGTCTCTGGTGCGACATACTTTATCTCCCTCTTTTTCTTGAACGCCCTGATGAGAGGGTCGCACTGCATCGACTGCACTGCCACCAACCTCGGAAGCCTTTTTATGAATCCGATTCTTTTGTACTCGTCGAGCGCCTTGAATATCGCAGCAAGCAGCGTGGCGTTCCCGGCCTGCACAAATATGTAATCAGGGACTCTTCCTAATTGATCTATTATCTCAAAACCTACGCTCTTCTGCCCTTCCTTCCTATAGTGGTAATCGCCACAGACGAATACATTGCGCCTCCTTGCGAACTGCTCAGCCGCTGAAAGGCATTTGTTAAAATCGCCGTTTACCAGCACAAGCTTCGCACCCGCTTTTCTTATTTTCTCGATCTTCTTCCTGTTCCCGCTTCTGCTTATGAAGACCGTGCACTCCATCCCCGCCCTCTTTGCGTAGGCCGCCAAAGATAAGCCCATGTTCCCTGTGGATGCGCAGCACACATGCCCGAATCCGAGTTCCTTTGCCTTTGCAATCTCCACTGATGAACCTCTGTCCTTGAACGTCCTTGTCGGGTTCTCCGTTTCTATCTTGAGGAAAAGATCCACGTTCTTAAGAGGCCAGCCTATGCTTTTTGCCTTGATTAGGTCACTGCCTCCTTCACCAAGACTGACCAGCTTCTTTACTGGGAAGAGAGGCAGGTATTTCTGGTGGGAAGGGGTCTCTTCCCTGAAGCGCTTTGGCAGTCTAAGAGTGGAATAGTCATATTTTACCTCAAGTATCCCGCCGCAGCTGCACCTGAAACGGCCTGAATCCCTATCATATTTCTCGCCGCAGCTGGTGCAGACTAATCTATAATCCATATGAGGGATTCTCACCTGCTCCTTTTATTGCTTGCGGGCGTATCCTGACGAATTCGTAGTTTCTATACACTAAAATTTGTAATTTAGCAAGGTTATTGAAGGAGGCATCATCGCCTTTTTCTCACCAACTATTTTAGGCGCTTATTATGGAAGTGAATTACCCCACGGCAAGCCGTGGGGCATCTGAGTCGCAACTCAGCGCATCTTGAATAGTTTGAGTTGTTTGTAGGAAAACTTTTCCTCTTTTGAACCTTGACGTTGTATGTATCTTCTGATGA
>JAJYDY010000026.1 GCA_021790455.1 Microcaldota archaeon
TTCCGATCTGGAGCTGTAGTCAGGGACATCTTCAGGAAGGTGCCTGGTTGCAAGATAATAGTCATATACAAGGGAAGCGTCGGCGGGCTACCGAAGCACAATGGGCTCAAGGTTATAGAGCAGAGGGACAGCGGAAAGGGGAGGGCGATGGTCGAGGCATCGCGCCACGTCACCACCCCGATTATGTGCTTTATAGACGGGGACGGGACGTACGACACGAAGGACCTCACCAAGGTGATAGAGCAGGTTAGGCACGGCGCAGACCTCGCGCTGGGGGCACGCCTGCGCCTCGGGAAGGGGGCGATGACCGCAAAGATCAAATTCGGGAACGGCGTGCTCACCATTCTTGCCAACCTGTTCTTCGGACTGCGGCTAAAGGACTCCCAGACTGGGCTTCGCGCCATAAAGAAACAGGCTTTCGACAAGCTGCATCTCCAGGAAATCCACTTCGGCATAGAGGAGGAGATGAACATAATGTCGAAAAAAGGGCACCTTGTGATAAAGGAGGTGCCAATCAGCTACTACGCCAGGAAGGGCACCGTCGCACAGCACTCGAAAAATGTTGGCGGGCTAAGGCTCCTTGGCGTAATTTTCAAGCTTTTGTTTAGATGAGTAGCCATCTGTGTAGAGCACTTCTTCACCAAGCCTGATAGGCATTTTTAAAGCAGCATTGCAATATAGAGTACCATATGCAAACCAAGTATGTGGTTGTCCTTGGTTCCCTGCTCAGCGGAATAGGCAAGGGGATCATTACTTCTTCTATAGCGAAACTGCTCTCTATGTACAACTACAGGGCAATGCCGCTCAAGTTCGACGGATATCTCAACTACGACTGCGGCACGATGAACCCTTTCAGGCATGGAGAGGTGTTTGTCCTTGACGACGGCAGCGAGGTTGACATGGACTTCGGAACTTACGAGAGATTCCTGAACAGCGATCTGAATACCTCGTTCTCGATGACCGGGGGAAAGGTGTTTTCCGAGATAATAAGCAGGGAAAGGAAAGGGGATTACCTTGGCAATGACGTGCAGATAATCCCTCACGTCACTGATTACATAATAGAGAAGATAGAGACGATATCGGACAAGGAGAAGCTGGATGTAATGATTATAGAAGTTGGTGGCACGGTAGGGGATATAGAGAACAACTACTTTGTCGAGGCGATGAGGCAGCTCGCACTGAAGAGGAAGGTCATCTTCGTCGATTTAACATATGTGCCAGAGCTTGAGAAGGTCGGTGAGCAGAAGACCAAGCCAACGCAGATGGCACTGAGGAGCATGCGGCAGGAGGGGATAGAGCCTGACTTCATAGTGTGCAGGTCTGACAAGGCGCTCAACGACAAGGCGAGGAGGAAGATTGCGCTCTTCTCGAATCTAGCTCCGGAGAGAGTGATGGACGACCATGACCTGGGAAACATATATTGGCTCCCTCTCCATCTGATGAAGCAGGGATTCGACAAGATGCTGATAAAGGAGTTGGGGCTTGAGATGAACAGCCTTGACGAGGGCAAGCTCGACGCATGGAGGAGCATCGTAGACATGAAGTCAAGGTCGAAGAAGCCGCTGACGATCTCGGTGGTGGGGAAGTACGTAGATCTTCATGATTCATACGCAAGCGTGAAGGAGGCCCTCTCGCATGCTGCGCTCGCGTACGATGCCGAGCTTACGATAAATTGGGTGGAATCAGAGACTCTAGACGAGAGCAGCATAGGGAACGGTCTTGAGGTCCTCAAGGGCAGCGATGGCATTCTAGTCCCGGGCGGGTTCGGGGGCAGGGGTATAGAGGGGATGATAAAGGCGATAGAGTATGCGAGGGTCAACAAGATCCCCTACCTCGGCCTCTGCCTTGGGATGCAGCTGATGGCGATTGAATATGCGAGGAACGTCTGCGGAATCAGGGATGCGAACTCGGCAGAGTTCGCAGATTGCGAGAACAAGATAATAGACATAATGGAGGAGCAGAAGAAGATAACCACAAAGGGAGCAACGATGAGGCTTGGCGCGTGGGAAGCAATGCTGAAGCCGAACACCATAGCGCACTCGTCATACGGCGCAGAAGCCATATCAGAGAGGCACAGGCACCGCTACGAGTTCAACAACCAGTACAGGGAAAAGCTGGAAGGAGGCGGCCTTATCGTGAGCGGCACGACGCCGGACGGAAACCTCGTGGAGTTCATAGAATGGAGCGGCTCGTTCGGGATAGGGACCCAGGCTCACCCAGAGTTCAAGTCGAGGCCGGAGAGGCCAGCGCCGCTCTTCAAGTCATTCATAAAGAGCGCGCTCAACAAGAGCGCGGGAATCAGCGGAGGAAAATATTCGTATACGCTATCAGCGAGCGCATGACGCTCCCGACAAGCGGGACTCCCTTCGTTATCCTTGAGAGAAGCTCGGTGTTCTTCCTGTCTATCGCTCCAAGCTTCGATATTATGATCGGGTAGACCACAAGCTGCTCGACCGCGGCAACTATCAGGAGAGGAATCGTGTTCCCGTCAAAAAGGTATATGAGGGGGACTATGAAGACGGCGCTCGCCACGCTTGACGCTATCACCCTTGCGAACCTTGCGAAATCTATCTTCATCTTGAACATGCGGCTCAGCTTGCTCATGTATAGGATGTTTGTAGCAACTGGAATTATCAGGAACAGCAATGCAACAAGGCCAAGGCCGTTGTAAGTCGGCACAAGAAGAATGAGGAACGCGATTTGTAGGGCGGAGATTATGATGTTGAACTTAAGGAAAGACTTGACTTTCCCTGCGCTGATAAGAAGGTTGGACGAGTAAGAGGACAGTATTGTAAGAAGCACTCCTATGCTCATTATCGAGATGTAGAGAGGCGCGAGGCTGTACGCACCACCGAACACGGTGTATGAGAATGGAAGGGAGAGGAATATTATGTAGAATGCGACAGGCGCTATAACAAGCAGTGACATGTAGATCGAGTAATTGTAGAACTTCCCTATGTTCTTGTTCTGCTTCCTGCCGACAAGGGTTGCAGAGAAGAGAGGCAGAAGCGCGAATCCTACAGAGCCGACAACCACATCGAACATGCTTGACACTTTGTATGTGATTCCGTAGTTGCCAAGCACAAACGACGTCGCGTATAGACCTAGGAAGATCGTGGAGAAATTAGAGGTGACCCCAGTAACGAAGTTTGAGATTCCCAGAGGGAGCGAGAAAGCGAATAGCCTCTTTATCTCCTTCCAGGAGAGCGCTGCTGTCATGCGCGAAGGAGATATCCCAAGTATCTTCGCCTCTATCGACGTGGCAGCGATGAACCCGATGAAGAAGCCGATGACAACGCCCAAGATCGGCGCTGCGGCACCGAACCCTGCTAGCGCGAATCCTATGCTGAGCAGCGCCTGCGCGAGGGACTGCAGCACTACGGCGAATGTGATGTATCTTCCCTTTCCAAGCCCCACCAGCATCGAGTAGGAAACGTTCCATAGCACGCCGACTATAATTGTAAACGAAGCTACCTCCAATATCGGCGCGTAGGATGCGTTGTGGAATATCAGCAGCGCGGCAGGGCCGCTTGCTGCAAATGCGATTACCGTGAATATTATCCCTATCAGCGCTGCTGCCGCATACGCATTAGTTATCGTGGACTTTACCATTTCTGTGTTCTTCTTCTCTATGTACTCTGCTATGAACTTGACCGCAGAAAGGCTGAACCCGAAGTCGCCGAACGAACCGAAGAAACCAGCTATAGCGATTGCAAGAGTATACACTCCATAAGTGCCAGGGCCGAGTATCCTCGCCACTATTATGAATGCAATGCCAGCTGCAAGAAATGTGAAGCTCTTCGCCGCGAGCACAGATGTCGCTATGCGTGCGGTCTTCCCGCCGCGCGCGAGCGCCTCTGCTTCTTCCATCTCCTGCTCGGTCCTTCCGTTTGCCATAGGTTCCACTTAGATGTTGACAGCAGTAAATAAATAGGTTGTCTGGAATCAGTTTCCCCGCATGAAATAAATATCTGAATGTTTTGACTGCTAGCATGCATGGGAAGCATCACCCTCCGAATAGTGCAGGTCAGGTCTCGATTGAGCCGTTTGACAGGCGGCCTGAATGGATGCTGCGTGGTCATCTGCAGAGAAAGGGAAGGGAGGGCGAGGAGGACACGGTGAAAAAGTCGGTTTGTCCTGAATGTGGAAGCAGACTGGTGCTTTTCAGGGATGGGAATACGCCGCTGTTCGACGCGAAGTGCACGAACTGCAATTTTATGGCGCAGATAAAGACGCCGAAGGGAAGACCGAAAACCAGGGTGACTGGCGCTGGATACAGCGTATTGAGAAAATGGCTTGATTCTGGAAACCCTGTTCCGCCGTTGATCGTTAATTCAAGGTGGGAGACCGGCCAGCAGATACGCCTCTACAAGGATATACCGGAGAGCCACATAAAACCAAGGAAGCTTTCTCCAAACCACAGATACGCCGGATATGAAATGTTCACCTATGTGAGGCTTGACCGGCTGCAGTATAAAACGCTTTACCTAAAGAGCGATTGACTAACCGGTCAATCTTCTTCTCACGATGTAGAATGCCTGTGCTATTCCGTCGCTGGCCTTTATCTTCTTTCCCTCAGAATACGTCCTTCCCGCGTACCTTATCCTAACCTCTGTTATCCTGTATCCCTTCTTCGCAAGTGCAATCGATATCTCTGGCTCAATGAGGAACCTATTCTCCTTCAGCTTAACCCCCTCGAGCATCTCCTTTCTGAATATCTTGTAGCATGTGTTCACGTCTGTTATCCTCTGTCCATAGAGGGTGTTGAAGAGCGATGTGATTACTGCATTGGCGACCTTCGCAGCCTTGTAGTGGTGGCCCGGGTTCTTTGTTACCATGCGGGTGCCGTATACCACGTTGTCATCGCCCAGCGCTGCGAGCATCTTCGGGTAGTCCTCTGGATAGTACTCCTTGTCGGCGTCCTGTATTATCACTATCCCCTTCCTCACATGGTCGAGGGCCTTCCTGACGGAAAATCCTTTTCCCATGTTCTGCGGATTCGAGAACACCTCTATCCTCCCGTCCCTCTTTGCTAGAGCCCTTATTATTTCAGCGCTCCTGTCCCTTGAGTGGTCGTCGACTATCACCAGCTTGTCCACAATCTTCTGCGCTAGCACTCTCTTTACCACGTCCTCAAGCGTGCGCTCCTCATTGTAGACGGGCATCAATACGTTGACATTTTCTCCCTTGTACACCGAATCAGCTTAAAATGAAGGCGATATTTTATCTGGACAAGAAGCTATTAAAAGTATTGTTATAAATAGATTAGGGAATGATTTTCATTCTGAATCTGCGCTGATTTAATGGAAGCAGTTGTGGGAGACACTAAAGGTGCAAGCGAACAGCATCAGCAGGCGCACTCGCAACCGCAACAGCATCCTGCAGCACATCGGGAAAAAACAAGCATCATGAAGGGCATGAGGCTCAGCAATCCATACGTAAAGGCCGCGCTCGTCTACCTGCTTGTCGCGCTGGTCGTTTTCTATCCGATAACGCTCAATATGGCCGGCACAGCGCCGGGGACCGGTGGCGACACCTACCAGAACCTATGGGATATATGGTGGGTCAACTATGCGACATTCAACCTGCACAGCAGCATATACTCAACAAACCTTATCGACTATCCAGTAGGGGCTAATCTCGCATTCCAGACGATGCCGCCGCTTTTCGCGTTCCTGTCTGCGCCATTCCAGGGAATTAGCATACCATTCGCATACGACATCCTCTTCTTCGCAGGATTCGTAATCGCAGGAATAGGGATGTTCGCGCTTGCCGATTACATAACAAAGAACAAGTATGCAGCCTTCTTCGCAGGGATAATATATTCGTTCAGCGCCTTCCACATCGCGCAGGGGATAGCCCACATCGAGTGGATCTCGATAGGATTCGCGCCCCTTGCGATACTCTTCTTCCTGAAGCTGATCAAGGAGGAGCGCAAGTACAGGAATGCGATATGGCTTGCAGTATCTTTCGCACTGATAATATTGATGGAGGGGGTGGAATCTACGCTCATGGCCAGCATGTTCCTTTCCCTGGTATTCCTCGCCTATGTGATAAACCCTGGGACACGGCATTACTTCAAGTCTGCGGCTTTCTGGAAGGGAATCGGCGTATTCATAGTGCTCGCCTTGGTGCTTAGCTTCTGGGCGCTGATACCTATAATCAGGGCGATAACGCAGCCCGGCGGCCTAACCACCGCGAACTATCTCAATTCCCCAACCCTCAATGAGATATCCAGCCCTGACTTGCTCTCCTTCTTCCTGCCTAGCTACTACAACGGGATCTTCAGCGGAGTAGCAGCGAGCGAGTATGCAGGAATCTACGCTAGCGATCCCACAGAGAGGGTGTCATACATAGGGTATGTGGCTCTCGCATTCGCACTATATGGGGTCTACAAATATTTCAAAAAGAGCAAGGGAGTTAAGCTCTGGGTTGTATTGGGAATCGGCTTCTTCCTTCTTTCGCTCGGACCTAACATCCAGATTGCTGGCAACGTCACACCGGTTCCCGGATTGTATCCCTTGTACAGCTCGATCCCCGTCCTCAGCGTGATAAGGGAACCTGGAAGGTTCGACCTTTATGTAACGCTCATAACTGCTCTGCTCGCAGCGATAGGGATGGGCGCGTTCCTTGAGAAGCGCAGGGAGAAAGGAGTATCCAGCCTAAGGCTCACGACGATAGCGATCTCCGTGCTGTTTCTTATAGAGAGCGCAGGGATACCGCTCTCCAGCCAATTCGCTGGGATAATCTCGACACACGTTTCGGTGCCGCAGCTCTACACCACCCTTGCGCAGATACCTGCCAACTTCACGGTATTCAGCCTGCCAGCATTCCCGACAAGCAATACAGGAGAGCTCTACATAGCGCAGGAGATGTTCTACCTATCGCAGGCCCACAAGCCACTGGTCGGCGGATACACCTCAAGGCAGAATACAACGCAGGAGCTGTCGCTGTACAACATCCCGATTGCCGTGCAGGCAGGCAACCTGCAGCAGGCGGGATATGCTGCGTACCCGAGCCCTGTCAGGGAGAACTTCACCGCGGAGACGATCTTCACGCTCTACAACTACAACACCGGCCTTGTCGTCCTCAACGAGAGGGCGTACAACACATCAGATCTCAACATTCTCGCACAGTACCTGCAGGGCGTTTTCGGACCTCCGGTATATACCGACAACACGACAGCGGCATTCTCCACTTACAACGCGATAAACAACTCTGTCTACAGGAATTACGTCGCATACCCGCAGTTCAACGACTGGACTGAGGTGCAGGCGCAGCCCCCACCAGCTCCTGGCGCTGTGCCGACAACGATAGACATGTGGGTGCCGACATATCCTGGGCAGATAATAGTCTACGCGCCGTTCGCGAACAATTCAAACATAAGGCAGAAGCTCCAGTCGGGAGTATCGGAGCAGATAAACACGACGATATCGCTGCAGGCGGTCTCGGAGAGCGGGGACGGTTCCCTGATAATCGCAGATGCAATAGACAACAAGACAGTTCCGCTGGCTGCGCTTAACCTCACAGGGCATGTGCAGAGCTACACGATCAACACAATATTGTTCTCGGGCACGCAGCCGAACATGCTCCTGTTCGTGTCCCAGCAGCCGATAGCGAACAACCAGACCCCTATCGGAATAATGAACATCACGTTCACAAGGCGACCGTAAGGAGTGTGCCTCGAAAACTTATTATACCTAGAAAGGAGAGTCTTACCATGGAGGAGCAGGGACTTAGGCTTATCGTCGACCAGAGGGAGAGGAACGAGGAGCTTATCTGCAGCCTCGAGACCATGGGCTTCGCTATCGACGTGCAGACTATACCGATCGGCGACTATGTGATATCAGACAGGATATGCATAGAGCGGAAGACGATATCTGATTTCGAGAGCTCTATCATGAGCGGTCGGCTGTTCGAACAGTTGGGGAGGATGAAGGAAACGTACCAGCTCCCGATACTCCTCTTGGAGGGCGACCATGGAGGATTCAGGCTTGGCAGCAACGTGATAAACGGAACTATCATCTCAATTTACATCGACTATGGGATCCCGATAATGTTCTCGCATGGACCGGAGCACAGCGCGGAGATTCTTGCGGCAATAGCAAGGAGGGAACAGAATGGGAAGAAAAGAGATCCGTCGCTGAAGGGAGGCGCACGTGCGTACAGCGATTCGCAATTCCAGGAATTTGTTGTAGGAAATCTCCCAAGCATCGGACCAAAACTTGCGAAGTCGCTGCTGAGGCACTTCGGAAGCATAAAGAAGATAGCAAACGCAAGGGTTGAACAGCTCATGAAGGTGGAGAAAATAGGAGAGAAGAAAGCGGAGCAGATACACAGAATAATGAATCAAGTTTACGACGGTGAATGAAATGAAGGGAGAGCTAGTTACAACAGTAACAAGCGATGGGCTGGAGTTAAATGGTTTGTGGTCTGATAATGGTAGCGACTTTGCAGTATTCCATTCGCACGGCACGGCGGGTGACTTCTATACGCATAAGTTCATTGATGTTGAGGGTAAAAGGCTTGAAACTGAAAAAATATCCTTCCTGAGCGCGAATAATCGTGGGCATGATGTATATGCTGATATAAGGAAGAACGTGAATGGAAAGATCGAGTGGGCTTCTGTGGGTGGTGGATTCGAGCGGTTCGAAGACTGCCTCATCGATATATCTGCATGGTTGGACTTCATTTCTAGCCGTGGTGTCAAGAAGGTGATATTGCAGGCGCACAGCCTAACGCAGAAAATCCTCTATTATCAGAGCATAAAGAACGACAAGAGGGTTTTTGCGCAGATACATATCTCCCCGTGCAATGATGCTGGTTTCATGTTCCATATGCTGGGAGAAAAGAGGTATAAGGAGGTTAATGATATGGTAAAAAACATGGTCGAAAAGGAAGGACGCGAAAATGAGCTGCTTCCAAAGGAGCTCGCTGTTGTCTGCCCCATGGCGGCACAAGCTTATTATGGATATCTCATAGAGGATGGCATTGGAAACCTCTTCCCTTATCATAATCCATCTTCCAGCAAATGGACTATATTGGAAAAGACCAAGGAGCCGCTGCTTGCTATATTTGGCAGCGATGATAATTTCATAAACTCATCTATAAATACAAAGAATGCCGATGACGTGGCTAGCCTCTTTAAGAAGAAGGCAAAGTCTGCAAGGAGTGTTGATGTCAGGGTGATGAAAGACTCAGTGCACAGCTATCTTGGACATGAAGAGGAGATGGTTGATGTAATAGCGGGCTGGATCAAAAGTAAAATTTAGGTGAGAAAAGATGCCAAACGTTTTTCTCTTTCATGGAAGGCACTCGGGCCCTGAAGATATCTGGTTCCCTTGGCTAAAAGGTGAGCTTGAGGAGATAGGATGCACTGTTTTCGTGCCTAAATTCCCCATAGGTGAAGACCTTACCCTAGAGAATTGGGTGAAGACATTCAAGCAGTTTGAAGACCATATCGACAAAGACACTATTTTCATTGGCCACAGTGTTGGCGCTACATTCGTTTTGAACTTACTAGAAAGATTAGATAAAAGGATAAAGGGCGCTTTTCTCGTCTCCTGCTTTGCCACATGGGCGGCTACCGTAGCAGAGCTCAATTCTTTCTATGAAAAGAAATTTGACTGGAATAAAATAAGGCGAAGTTGTGAGTACATCTATCAGATACATTCAGACAACGATCCTTACGTAAGTATTGAGATGGCGGAGAAAGTTTCAAAGCCGCTTGGAATTACCCTAACAGTTATTGAAGGAGGGTCCCACTTTAATGCAAAAGTAGGTATGACAAAGTTCCCGCAGCTCCTCGACATGGTCGAGGACGTGCTAACAGATCTCTAATCCTCTATCCTCGCTATCGCCATCCTCTGAAGCACGAACTTGTCAAGGTCCTCTTTCTGCGTAATTCCATACTTCCTTGCTGTCTTCCGCTGCTCCTGCTGGCTTGGTTCGAAGCCGTCACCGTTCCCGACAGTCTTTGACAGCCTTGAGAAAGCCTCCTTGCTGTTCGCGAATACCACGAACTCCTTCCCCGGTTTCGCTCCAATGACTGCTATAGCCTTGCCTATCTGCCTGTCCATAGACGCGAAGAGCAGCATCTCCATCGCAATGTCATTTGCCAGACTCCTCTTTTCCTCGAATGCATGGATCGCATCTAGGTACGCGCCGATTAGGTGCATCCTGCTTATCACCGCTCTCCTATCGAAGACCTGTACAACAGTATCCTTGCCATTCGCTTTCTTTAGCGCTGCGAACAGCTTGCCGAGGTCTGCGATTCCTGTGCATCGCCTTATCACAAAATCAGAGCTTTCCTGCACTTAACCACGTCTCTGTCAGCGCAATCTTCTTGCCCTTGACCTTGCCTTCCTTTTTGAGCTTATGAGCAAAGCCACGGCAATCGCGACAATGGCTATAGCAATCAACCTTATCCCGACCGACTCTATCAGGATGTTGCTGGTGTTGGACTGCGTGGAGGAGGATGGCAGCGTAAAGACATTGAAATTGTCGAGAAGCGCATATGAAGGACCAGTGCTCTCTATCGCGGGGTTAATCGAAAACTGCCCTTGTATCGCACCAGTTGAGGTGTTGATGTAGACGCCAGGGTGCACTTGGCATCCTACGCTGCAGTTGCCTACGCTGACATAGTTGCCGCTTAGGGCAACCCATGTTAGTTGATACGGGCCGCTGAGGAGAGAGCTGTTTGTATATGCTGCTGTTATGTACAGCCTCGTGATGTTCTGCAACCCGTATGAGTAAGCGGCTATCTCTGCTGACTGTGGGCTCTCTGCTATGCGGTAGGGAGCAGCCGGGCCGCTGTATCCCGAGACGCTGACATAGTTCATGTAAACGGTTATTCCCAGCTTGTAGGCAAGGCCTCCAGCCTGGCCGTATCCTGCTGTTGTAGAACCATTTGTGTAGGGAATGTTGTAAGCATAGTTGACGACACTCGTGTTCTGTCCATTCTTGTATGTTGTCTGCGCGGATTCGAAAGAAATATAATTATGGAAATAGGAATTCCCAACTCTCTGGATCACTGTGTTGGTGGCTATCGATATTGTCAGATTGCTTGAACTTACGGTAGTGCCTGGAGTGACTGTCGTGCCATTTCCAGACACAGTGTTTCCGCTAGTGGCATTTGCTGGATATGTGACGGGTAGGATTATGCTTGAAAGCAATAGTACAAACAAAACTTTCTTCATATAATCAATCTGATTTGAATAAAGAGATTTAAATAGTATGCGGCATGCGCTCTTGATACGCTCTTTCCATCTCTTCCTTCCTCGCCTTTCTCCACATGTTTGATACGTCGATATGGCTTACAGGTATCCCCTCACTCCTAA
>JAJYDY010000002.1 GCA_021790455.1 Microcaldota archaeon
GTGCCTGTCTGTTGGCGTATGTGATAAAATATTCTTGAAATGTAATGTGGGAGTGAAACGTCAGGAACTTAAAAAGGTGATTAGACGATGCCGATATAAAAGTCAACAGCCTACATGATATTAACGTATGGCTAAAGTATTTAGTGCCTCCCTTTGAAAGAGTTCTGATTCCTATGCCAAGAAGGCACACGAGCAAGAGGCTTTCTGAGAAGGTGTTCTTCACGTACAACGATGGAAAGTCGGTGCTGATCAAGGTAGTTGACAGCGTGGACGGCAAGAAGATAACGAAGATCTTTAGGAGGGCAGGGGGCGAGTCTGTCAGCATAATCCCAGTCGTAGGGGACAAGGTGATCCTCATAAAGCAGTACAGGCCAGCGGTAAGGAAAAGCGAGTTCGGGGCGAAAGAGGGCTGGCTTCTCGAGGTTCCAGGAGGCAAGGTGAATAAAGGTGAGAGCCTCGCAGCCGCGGCTGCGAGGGAACTGTCGGAGGAAACAGGCTACGGGGCTGGAAAGGTGAGATTCCTCTACAGAAGATTGCTCGCGCCCTACATGATAGATGCGGTAGACAGCGTTTTTGTTGCAGAGAACCCTGTAAAATCAAAATCTCACGTGGATGCAGATGAGGCGATAGAGCTAGCTCCTACAAAAATAAGCAAAATCAAGGAGCTGATCGAGAAAGGAAGGCTGAGCGACATGGCGTCAAGGGATGCACTGCTGCACTGGCTCTACTTCTCGCGCAGACGAAAAGGCATTTAAATCCCTGATAAGCAATATATCAGTATCTAGGGTGTGGCAGTGGATTTAGTTGATAGCGCGCTGAGCCAGTCGACACCAGAAAGCGAAATGTTCCAGGTCAGGATCAGCGTTGTTGGATGCGGCGGCGGCGGATGCAACACGATCCAGAGGCTTTCGAGGATGGGAATACGGGGCGCAAGGCTCATTGCAGTCAACACCGATGCCACGCACATAAGGACTCTCGACCCGTCAATCAACAGGATACTTATAGGGAGGGCGCTGACAAACGGGCAGGGAGCAGGCGGCTTCCCAGAGATGGGCGCGAAGGCAGCCCAGTACTCAAGAAGCGAGCTTGAGGATGCGCTCAGGGACTCGAACCTCGTCTTCCTCACGGCAGGAATGGGAGGAGGGACTGGAACAGGCTCTGCGCCGATAGTGGCGGAGATAGCTAAGAAGGCCGGTGCAATTGTCATCGGGATAGTGACTTTCCCGTTCAAGCTTGAGAGAGTGAGGCTGCAGACTGCGCAAAAAGGAATCGAGGAGCTGAGGCAGCATGTCGACACCCTAATAGTGATCGACAACCAGAGGCTTTTCGAGCTCTATCCAAACCTTGCGATGGACCAGGCATTCAAGGTAGCAGACGAGGTCACGGCAAGGGCGGTGCGCGGGATAACGGAAACAATCAACACGCCAAGCCTTATCAACACAGATTATGCTGATATAAGAGCTATAATGCAGGGAGGCGGGCTTGCATTCATAAGCGTCGGCGAGGCGAGCGGCCAGAACAAGGTTGAGGACGTGGTTAGGGACACTTTCAAGAACAAGCTTCTTGATGTGGACTATGAGGGAGCTAACAGCGTGCTCCTTCATATAACTGGTGGGGACGACCTTACCTTGGGAGACGCGAACGAGATAGGGAGGAAGATCACCGACCTTACAGCACCGAACGCGAACGTTATCTGGGGGGCGAGGATAGACCCGAACATGACGGGCAAGCTCTCGGTCATCGCGATATTCACAGGGATAAAGAGCTCTTCGATAACAGGCGCATCGGAGAAGAAGGAAAGCGTGGACTTCGGGCTCGGAGAAATCTGAACCGATTAACTGGTTGTATCATTCATGGTTGCGCTATAGTGGTTGGTGCATTCGTGCCTTTGTCCCTCTCTAGCGTGTACACCCTGGCGAGGGATATCTGCTTGAGGGCATCCTCGTGCGTTATTATGAATATCTGGTCTACTATGTTCGGCAGCTCATCGCCGAGGATCTCTATCATCTTCGATATGCCTGCGCTATCTATGTTGTGCGTCGGCTCGTCGAGAATCAGCCAGCGGAGGTTCGGCACGGTTACCATCGCAAGCGCAATCCTCATCGCGAGGCATCCTATGCTCCTCTCTCCCCCGCTCGCTGTTCCGTCAACTTGTATCCACTCGTCAGTTCCGTTCATGCCAGCATTTACTTCGAGAAGGTAGTCGTCCCTCTTTGCGTTTAGCCTGATCGACGTGTAGTCCCCATACGGGTAGAGCTGCGGCCACAGCCCCTGCATGAGGTTGTTTATCGACGTAACTAGCCTGTTCCTGAGCATGGCCCCGGTTTCAACAAGGGCGCCCTTGAACTTGTTGAGGTTCTGCACCTGCTTCTGGCGGGCGGCTATCGTCTTCACTGCGATATCTATGATCCTGACCTGCTTCTCCTTGTCCTTTTCCTGAGATTCCATCTGCGCCAGCATCTGCAGGTTGCTCTTGAGCCGTGCAGACAGATTGGAGTGTTCTGCGCTCTGTTTTGTCACTTTCTCCTGTGCGGAGTAGAGCATGTTGTCGTCGGCTGCTATCAACCTTAATTCATCGCTCTTTTTGTCCAGGATTTCCTTGGCTCTCATGAGTTCGGCTTCGAACTCCTTCCTCTTTTCAACCGACTGCAGGTCTGCCCTTATCCTGCTTAGCGGCTCGCGGAGCGCATCGTACTCCTTTGACAGCTTGTCCAGGGCGACGTTCTCGCTTCCAAGCTCTTCCGTCTCCTTGTCGTGCTCCGCTTTCTCCTTTTCCAGAAGCTTGTCTACATCCCTGTAGTCCTGCAGCTTTCCCTCTGCAGCCGCAAGCCTGTCCTGTAGCTCATTGAGCTGTCTTATGTGCTTGTATTTCTCCTCCGAGCTCTTTATCGCATCCCTTATCTCCTTCCCCAGAGACTCTGCGAGGGAACTCTTGTCCGCGATGAGCTTCTTCTTTAGGTCCTCGTCAAGCGTCCTTTCGCAGAGCGGGCACTTGCTTATATGCTTGTTGAGCTCCTTCAGCCACTCGTTGAGCTCCTCCGCCCTGCTCTGCTTCGCGGCCACCTCGTCGGTGAGCACCTTCCATGCCCTGCTCTCCTGTTCCATCCTTTCCTTTGTCGACTTTAGGTCATGGCCCTTTATCTCAGCAGTTATCTTATCGCGCTTCGCCTGCTTTTCCTTGTTCGACTTTATGCTCTCTTCAAGAGCAGCCACCCTTCTTGTGAGGAGCGTTACCGCTTTCCTTTTGTCTTCTATTTTCTTTTTTAGGTCTGACTCCTTGCTTTCGAGCTCCCTCTTCTTTGCTGCGATTTCCTTTTCATCTATCTTCATCGCATCAAGTTTCTTTACTTCCTTTGCAATTGTTGTGCTCTTTCCCATCAACTGCGCAATCTCATCAGTGATTTTCCTTTTCCTCTCGAGATCTTTCCTCAGGGATTCGAGGCGCGCCTGCGTCCTCTCCAGTTCTGTTTTTGCCTTCTTCTCATCGGCGAGCAGGCTCCCTTGCTCCTTCTGCAGCTGCTCCTTCTGCTCCTTTATCAATTCCAGCTCCTTCCTGAGTTCTTTTTCATCGATTCTGGAGAGGGCCTCCTCCTCAGCCTTAACTATATCTTTTATCCTGTTTATCAGTGATGTTGCATTCTCCTCAGCCAGGGCGAACGTGTCCAGGCCCAGCATGTGGTCTATCTCCTTCTTTCTTGGACCCTTTGCCAGCCCGAGAAAGTAGTCGAGCTGGTTCTGCTCAGAGTACACGACCCTTGAGAATGTGTCGTAATCAACCTTCAGTATGTTTTCCACTTCCTCGGTGACTTTGGTGGGCTGCGACTGGATGTACTCGCCGTTCTTCTCCAGCTTCGCGCTGTTGCCTCTGTTCCCTATTATCCTTGTAACATTGTACTGGTCTTCCCCTACCGAGAAGGAGAGCTTTACCTCGGCCTCCGTCTCCTGCGAAGGCCTGCTCATGATGAGCTCTTCGAGCGAGACCCTTTTGCTGAGGAGAGCTGGGAAGGTGCCGAAAAGACCGAAGCAGATCGCATCCATAGCCGAGCTTTTCCCCGCTCCCATCACGCCGATGAGCACGTTGACGCCCTTCTGGAACTCCAGCCTGGTCTTCTTGTGAGTTTTCCAGTTGGTAATCTCAATTGAATCAATCATAAAATCAGATGATATTACTGCGCATTCAAATTATTTAAAGATTTACATCGAAGCAATAGGGGTGCGTCTATGTCGAATGCGGGTCAGGCTATACAGAATGCTTCCATCTCGTTTCAGAAGCAGGTGGCGGCGCAGGTCATCTCGACTTCTTTACCTTTCCTGGCAATTGGCGCAATAATCCTGGCTGCCGGACTTTTTCTTTATTCCAAAAACAAGAAGGAAAAGGGCTGGAAGAAAACGCTCTGGATTTTGTTGCTGCTCGCAGGATTGGCGCTCTTCATCTATTGGGTTGTTGGCGTAATATTCGCATTGATTGCTCCTGCTGTGACAAACACAATAGCATCTGGCTCTGGCGTATAACAATGAGTCAAGGTTATAAGAGGCTCTCCTCGTAGACCTCCACTTCCCCGACCCCGGCCTGCTTCCTCAGCTCCTCTTCGAACTTCTGCGTTCCTCCTCCCTTATCCTCGAACTTGAAGAGCACCTTTAGTACCTTTATCCCAAAGCCTATCTCCTCTGCCTGCATGCCAGCCGGGTTCATCTTCTTGACGCTGTCAACCATCTTGTCGAATTCCCCGTCCTTTGGGTAAACCTTGAAAACTACAGCTACCATTCCCATTTAAGGTCCCTCAAAACCGCACTCCTTGCACCTGTAGGAGTTAGTTATCTCCCTGCAGTGGAGGCAGCGTATTATCTTGCCTTTCCCGCACTTCGGGCAGTCGAACTCAGTATACTGGTGCGTGAGCCTCCCGCATGAAACGCAGACCTTTCCCGGCATTACCTCTGTCATATTATAACCTTAGATTGAGATTTCTATTATATCGTATAGGAATTTAATGCTATCTATCTCTTCCTTCTCCTCTTTCCCTTCGCTTTTGAAGGCTGACGTGCAGCCTTCCCCGCAGCGGCTTGCGTCTTCGCCTCCGGCTGCGAAACAATCCTTATGATGAAGTAGAGGATTATCGAGAACAATACTATTGCGATTCCTAGCCCTATTACAGCCGTCTCTACATCAGTCGCGGACAGAGCTGTGCTTGGCGTCGCGTTCCGCATTATAAGTTGCTGTGCACTTCCAGGAGTCAGGTTGCTGGCTATCAGCATCATGTCTGTGTTGAACTGCTGGGCCAGCAGGGCGGAAGTATACGCATTCTGGGCATCGCCGAGGGCTTCCGAGCGGTTCGTTGCGGTGCGCGCCTGCGAGGCATAGAGCACCTCCTCGTTGGAGAACTGGGTCGCCCACAGCCCGAATGTCGCATTTTGCGATATGCTTGCGGAGGCGTTCAGCAGCTGGGCTGTTGTCATGTTGGTGTCCGAAGCATTGGATATCGCATAGGCGTAGTCTGCCTGTAGTATCGCAAGCGGATAGTTGTTAACCGACATGGCCTCCTGCGCTGCAGTGTAATACATGCTGCTGCCGTAGGCTGCTGCTCTTGCAAGCCTTGCATCAGCGACAGACGAAAGGTGCGCTGATGAGATGACATCGTAGCCGCTTCCGGCGGATGCATTGTAGAGCATTGCCGAAGCCCTGCACCACGCGTACGCGCTCGCGGCAAGCCTCATCGCATACAGGACGTCATCGCTTGTCTCTATAGTGGAGTTGTATCCGCTGATGGTGGAGTTGAGCGTGTATTCTGCCCACTGCTGCCTTATCTCCCCAGTCAGCACGTATTCGTAATTGCTGCTCGTCAGATTTGGTATGCTTATAGAGCTGCAGAAGCCGCTTATGTTCTTCAGCTTCGCGAGCCCCTGAGAGGTTGATGTGACATAGTTGTTGAAGTAGAATGCGTGCAGGTAGTCAAGGAATGCTATGTCCCCCGCCGGATAAAGATAGCCCTTCTGCACCAGCGCAGGGAGCTGGGACACAGATGCGCTCAGCGGCCTCTCGGCGTTGGAGAAGGTCGGCTGGCTTATCCTGCCTATCTCATTTCTCGACATCGCTATTGTTGCATTGATTAGAGCCTCGAACGGAGCTGTGTTGCATCGGTTGCTACACCTGAATTCCGCATTCGGCACGGCGCTTAGGTTGAGCAGCGGGGCAAATGTGAAGTTGGTCTCGTGCAGCGTCGGGTTGCTAAGTCCGAATGCAAACTGGGATGCATTGCTCACGTTCGTAACCTGCACTATGGGTACCTTGAACAGGTCCTGCGCAAGGAAATAGAGCTCGTCATATATGCTGTCGGCAGGGACTGCAGGCACAAGTATGAAGGAGAGTCCTGCTGCCTTTGCGGCAGAGGTCTTGTCGTAAACTCCGCCGACAGGGCCTATCGACCCATTTGACGATATGGTGCCTGTCATCGTGAAGTTGCGCAGCAGCGGCCTTCCCGATAGCGCTGATATTGCTAGCATCGTCATCGCTGCTCCACCGCTCGGCCCGTCGACGCTCCCGCTCGTATTGAGTATTGAGTAATTGAAGTCGTAGCTTGAGAAGTTCTTGCCGAGGTATGCTGAGGCATAACGTGCTGCTATCTGCGCAGACTGGTTTGTAGACAATCCCACCTCGGAAGGGCCGAGTATGCGGACAGTCCCATTTCCGCCGCTGAACACTCCCAGGGTTATCGTTGTGAGGCTTCCCGTATTGTTCTCGACCAGCACTGCGGGAGCCTGTATGGATGCGGTTCCGATTAGGCTTCCTGCGCTCGCAATCGATGGAATGAGAAGTATGGCTAGCGCTACAAACGTAGCCATAATGGCCTTATTTGCCTTATCCGCATCCATCGACATCGAACACACATGTTAGCTTAAATGAAGAAAAAAGAAAAGAAAAGAAAAAGGCTTGAGGTCAATCAAGCCGTGGCGCCCTTCTTGCTGCCCTTTCCCTTCATCGCGTAAGCCACTATGGCGATTATCACGATGATCACTATTATTATCCCGACAATCATGGTCGTGCTAAGCCCTCCAGAGCTTGGCGCTCCCCCGCCGCTGGTGCTGCTTATCGAGGTTGTTGGTGATGTGCTGTTTGTGGAGCCTGGCGTCACTATTGAGGTCGTGCTGTTGATGACCGTCGTGTTGGTGCCGCATGGCTTTGCAGTCCCGCCTGTAGGTACAAGCGACACGTTGTGGAAGTACGCACCGTTGGTCTCATATGGTGTGTTGTAATAGCCGCTCTCGAAGCCAGCCTTTACGAAGCTGATAGACCAGTTTCCTGTTCCAAGCACAAGGTAGTAGTAACCATTGGAGTTGCTCATGTTGAACGCGTTGCCGTTGTATGCCGAGCTTACGTTGACACCAGCTAGCGGCTGGCATGTAGCAGCATTGAACACCGTTCCGTTAAGCACCCATCCGAGCCCCGATGCAAAGGATGCCTGTGGCGCAATCGCCATTAACATTAGGATCACTCCGAGTGTCCCGAATACTGTATTCCTCAAGCCGTTCATAATATTACCTATAAAGTAGATTGAAAGCAAACTATTTTAAACTATCTCAAAGACGCAGATTGAGGCAGGTGGAGCGGCTCGATGAACCTCCTGCGTGCACGGCCTGTCCCTTCCGATATTTTTACGTACTTGTGGAACTCGCACAGGCAGTTCTGCACGTTAGCAAGGGTCAGCAGGATTTCCTTCCCGCTCCCGTCCTTCAAGTATGGGAATTTCAGGCATAGTCTCTGGAACTCTTGCTTTTGGTTGCCACGCAGCCAGCGGACGACTTCCGCACCGTTGATTTCGGCTTCGCCATCGAGCATCATTGAAATTCCCCGCCTCGCGCCAGGGCCGGGGACCACAAAGTCATCGTTGCTGAATGGGAGAAGCGACTTCCCTTCCATGCTCTTGATAGGATAAAGCAGGTCAACAAGGACTTGATATGAAAGGAAATCGCCGAATCCATCGATACCACGGATCACGGAATATGCCTCTTCGGCGCTTCCCGCCGATGAGAGGCGGTTCCAAGCGCCAGAAAATCCAGATGATATGCGCTTGAAGAGCGATGCTACATTGATTATCTTGTCGTTTGCGCCCTCATTTGAGTAGGGGGAGACGAGGTATGCGCCAGTGAAAACATGCTTGCCTGCTGAGCGCAGCGATTTCATCTTTGATATGACTGCAGCCGAATCAAAACTGTCCGGATTAAGGAAACCGACAGCTCGATGGGTTTCCTTCGCCCCGATTAGCCTGTAGAACATTATGTTGAACGCCTTTGACTTTGCTGTGTTGTCCGTCCCGAGTATCCCTTCCATTGCGTATCTTGTTCCAGGATCAAGCTCCCTGTAGACATTGGTGAACCTGTTGTGCCGCAGGATCAGGTCGTCAGTCCATGGCGGGTCTCTTTTCTCAACGAAGCGACGATGCCACACCAGCTGGCGTTCGTTGACGAATCTCCAGAATAGATCCAGCTTATCAATTACGAAGCATTCTCTGCTCAGTGCATACATAATATCAAATTAGAAGAGGAGTTTATACGGAAACTGCGATTATATAGACTCCGAGTGCCATGATTATGCCGAAGGCCAGTGCGGGAATCGCCGGGAGGAGCCTCCTGAACTTCTCCAGTATGTAGAAGTTGAGCAGCAGCCCGAAGACGGCACCGGTTGCGACGACCAAGCACGGAATGAAGCTCTCGCCGACCTGGTACGCGGCGACAGAAACTATGAGAGGTATTGCGAGATCGCCGTTGCCAAGCGCTCTCTGCCCTATGAGAGGCACCCTTTTCTCCTTCTCGAGTTCCTTTAGCAGTGGCTTGTGGTTTGCGAAGGCTGCCCTCTGCTTAGAGACGAGCTCCCTTTCATGGGGCTTCAGGCTCTCCTTCGGCACAGCCTCAACGTCAGTTACGCCGACAAGCAGTGCAAGGTTCATGCTCATAGCCGCATTCGCCATCGCTACCATATGCTTTGTGATGAACACAGCTATGAAGTCATATGCGGCAAATATCAGGAGGAAGACCAGCGATGCGACAAAGCTTATCTGCAGACCTACGATCAGCCCGATCCCTACGCTGGCGATTATCGATGCGAAGTTCCTCATGCGCGGGATCTTCCACTTCGCAGCGATTATCAGGAACGCAATGACTGCCGAGGCGACGAACACAGACAGGATCGTGGTGTTCGGGAAGTAGAGAAAGAGCAGGCTCACCACAGCCTGCGCGGACTGACCTGCCAGCGCGCCGATCGCAATTATGAGAGTGAAGAAAGATCCGGCGAATATCGCTATCGCCTCCATGAGCAGGAAGAAGAGCCTGCTCGATTTGGTCCTCATTATTATTATGATTATGAGCGCGAATAGCACAATCGCAAACGCATAGAATAGTACGAAGCTTGAAGGGGCAACCACCTGGTAGATCTGTATGATGAACGATGGCTGGTTGTTGTACACCTGCGTTGCAAGGAGCAGGCCTAGAAACTGGACTATCAGGAAGATGACGAGTATCTTGATGTCCTGCCTCATCGTGAGCGGTCTTACATCCAGAGAAACACCAATTAGATAAAAGTGCAGAAACTATTTATAGTGTGGGTTTGCCTCTGGTCAGATTGACCAGTATTTCTTGTTCTTTATGAAGGTCTTCTGCGCCTCTATCAGGTCTGTGAAGAAGAGGTGCTCCTGCCGCCTCAGCATCATGAGTATCCTGGCTGCGCTGGTCGGACCAACTCCATAAGTGGAAAGCGCGAGCGCTGCCCTTCCTCCATACGAGTCGAAAAGGCTAGCCTGCTTCATTATCTCCCTGAACTCCTTCCGCTCCGCCGCTGTGAGCCTCCTCCCTTCTAACCTCTTCTTTATTACTGTGTTGTACTCTTCGCTGAACGGCGCTATCATCGGACTGGCACAGTTGGGGCACTTTATCTCCTTCTCGTCTTTTATCTCGTTGAGCTTTCGCGAGAAGTGCATACCGCAATAGGTGCAGAGCAGCTTGATGTTCTTTGAAAGCAGGTACTTTGAGAAAGATGCGATGAGCTCGTTGCTCGGCAGCAGGGGCATCACCAGCTCCTTCGTGTAGTAGGCTGAGTTGAGTATCATCTTTGCGATCGGCGACAGCATCCCCGCCGCTACCGTCATGATCTTCATCCTTCCGCCGCTAATCGCACCAAAGAACTCGGAGAGCGTCGCAGTATCGAAGTAGTTCTGCATCAGTTCCCTTGACGTCTCTGCGTATACGGGGCTGTCCTGCAGAACCTTCATTACCTTCCTGGTTATTGACTTCGATACTGGAGTCTCCTTGTCTATGATACCAAATAGCTTTGCAATCGTTATGAACTTGTACCTGAACAACTCCGTCTCCTGCATTGTATTCGCGAGCATCTTTTCAACGTCGTGCTCCGCTGTCTCCCTGAGGACAGGCTCGATCCTGATGCTCGAGGGCAGCTCGAAGAATATCATGTATGGGGACGACTTCATGTTAACGCTCCTTCCCGCCTTCGCGGTCAGCCTGAATGCAAGAAGCCGCGACAGCGCCTCGTTCGCGAGCGTGCCAAGCCCTGTGTGCAGGATAACGTACTCATCGCCCTGTTCTATAATTAGCTTGTCCGCGCTCGGAAGGCCAATCTTCGCCTGCGCCGCTATGAACTCATTTATCTCCTCCTTTGTCTTCTGGTCAGCTTTCGAAACGATTTCCGGATTGCCGAATATCTCGAATACCTTCTCCGTTACCTTCCTGCTGACCGGGATGTCCTCCCCGTTCCAGTCGGGTATTGCGGCATCTAGGTCAGAGCTAGGCTCAACTGTTATGACATTCTCGTCTATGCTGATGACTTTCCACGGAAGCCCCTTCGTTATGAAGACGGAGTTCTCGTCGACTGCGCTGACAACGAACCCCTCGTCAAGGCTGGATATTATCCTGTTGTCCGCAACGTTCTTAACTAGGAAGCGCTTTGAATCAGGGATAACGCTGAGGTGCTCATAATAGTACATCCTTGTCCTTGGCCCGGAGGATATGCTCCTGCCGTCGAAACCGACCATCCTGTGCTTGTTCATGAATTCGAGGAGCCATGACAGCTTCTCCCTTGGAAAGTCTTTGTAGATATATGAGCGCTTTATTATCGAATCCAACTGATCTATGCTGCACTCGTTCTTGTCGATGGCGATCCCGCATATCTGGTTTGCAAGGACGTCGAGCGCATTGCTCTGCGGCTTATATCTCTCCAGCGTGCCGGCGGCGACATTGTCGAATATTGCAGTAGTCTCTATTGCATCCATTGTATTGGTGGCAAGTACGATGCCCTTCGCGGCTCCTTTCTCCGTATGCCCGCTCCTCCCCACTCTCTGAATCAGCCGAAGAGCCTGGCGCGGAGAGCCGTACTGTATTACGAGATCTACGTTGCCTATGTCTATGCCGAGCTCGAGAGAGCTCGTCGCGATTATGCTCTTCAGGGTGCCATCCTTGAACTCGTTCTCGATCTTTATCCTCTCCATCCTGTCGAGGGAGCTGTGGTGTACGCCTATTCCCCCGAACGGCTCGATGCTGTTGAGATAGAGGAGCCTGCTCCCCAGCGCCTCTACAACCTGCCGCGTGTTCGCGAATATTATCGTCGACTTCGAATCCCTGACATTGGTCGCAATCGCGTTGAGCCTTCCGAGCGCATCGCCGTCAAGGCCGAACCTGTTCGCAAGATCAGCTAGGTGCTTCGCATGCGTCCTTGGGAGCTCCACCTTTAGCGACATCTCCTTCTTGTGCTGCACCTGCGCTGCCCTGCACTGCCTGTCATTGCAGAGGTACTTGCCGATCTGCTCCGGATCTCCGATAGTGGCGCTTATCCCTATTCTCTGGAAGCCGGGGGACAATTCCTCCAGCCTTTCGAGAGCGACAGAAAGCTGCGCTCCCCTCTTGTTGAAGTAGAGCTCGTGTATCTCGTCGATAACTACAGCCTTCACGTTCTTCAATGAGGGGCCTATGCTCTTAGTTGGCAGCACGCTCTGGAGAGTCTCTGGGGTTGTGATAAGCACCTGCGGTGCGCGCCTGGCCTGCTTCCCCCTTTCGCTCTGCGTCGTGTCGCCGTGCCTGACCGCGATCGTGATTCCGATCTCTGCGCACATCCGCTCCAGCCTTTTAATCATGTCCCTGTTGAGCGCTCGGAGCGGGGTGATGTAGAGCAGCTTTATCCCCGACTTGTCTTGGTCTTTCGCAATCCTGTCGAATATCGGGAGGACTGCCGCTTCGGTCTTCCCGGATCCTGTAGGCGCTATGATTATGCAGTTCTCGCGCTTCTCCACTATCGGCAGCGCTAGCTTCTGTATGTCGGTGTATGTTTTGTATCTTTTGAGGAATATATCTTGGATGCTGGTTATGCAATCACTTGTGGCTTATATCTTAACATAATCCATGCCGAGTTCGTCAAGCTTCTTCATCGCAGCCTCGCGCTCCGGTGCGGTTATGCTCTTCCAGTCGATGACAGCGACCTCCGGCCTGGGCAGCGACCTCTCTATCGCCTGCTGCAGCATGTCGACGCTCCCCGTATGGTGCTTCGACATCATATGCCCGAATGCATACTCCCCATCGAGCGCCCTCTTTGCGAACCTGTCCTCGTAATGGAGGCCGCCTATCCCGAGCGCAATCCTCTTGTAAGAAGCCTCTCTGTCGAGGGATTCGAACACCGATTCGGCAAGGAAGCGCGCCGCCTCTTTGCTGGTCTTGGTCTGCTCGTCACCGCCTATCTCAGCATAGAACGCTGGTGTCATGAGCAGCGGCCCGTGATGGGTCGCCTCATATGTGACTGGTATCTGCATCTTGTTCCTGCCCTTCATTGCAGCCAGGCAGTTCAGCATTCCGATCGGCGCTGCAGTCGCAAGCTGCTTCGGCTTCCCTCCCAGCTTCGCCTCGCCGTTCCAGTTGCCCATAGGATGCACCGTAAAGGAGGGCTGCCCCTTCGAGCTGCTGTGCCTGCTCAATATTATTATCAGGTCTGTATGTAGCTCATCCAGGAAATCCGCCTGGAGATGGGTCTCCTCCAACTCCAGAAGGCTTGCCTTCTCGCACCTGAAGTGCCTCATTCCTTTGAACTGGCTCTCCTCTTCAAAGCCGACAGCCTCCTTCAGGGCGGCTGCTATTGCCGTCGAGACTGGATCAGCTAGAGAATAGACGATGTACATGCGTTCACGTCAAAAATAAAAAGGTGGGCTTTCTAAGCTATATGATGTACCTAGATTATTACGACTACATAGCTCTTATAGTTTTTGTGCTCTTCGCTATCTTCATCCCTGCCTCATTCCTGCTCACATCAAAACTGTTGAGGAAAAACCCTCCCGGGAACAGGGTGAAGGGGACAAGCTATGAGAGCGCTGAGCAGCCGGTCGGAGGCATTCGCGACATAGACAACGAGTACCTTCCATTCTTCGCCATCTTCCTTCCTTTCGAGATCATCACGATGGTGCTGATACTCTGGGCACTGGCAGCCAGGATTGTGGGAGCAGGCACCAACCTATTGGTTGTCGGCCTTGCAATAGTTTCAATGGTGCTTGCGATAATCGGCTACAAATACACAAGTGATAAACATGTCGGGACAAGCGATTGACGAAAGCCCATTTTCAGGGGAGCAGTTCATGAATGCCGAGAAGAAGATGAACCTGCTCGTAGAGCAGTCGATCAGGAACTACAAGCAGCCGCAGCCTGCGGTCTTCACGAAGCTCAGCGAAGTGACGAAGGGGATGGCTAGCGGGATAATAAAATGGGGACGGACGAATTCGATGTGGCCCCTGCAGTTCGGCCTTGCCTGCTGCGCTATCGAGCTTATGGATTTCGGCGCCTCCAGGATAGACGCAGAGAGGAAGGGATACCTTCTCTTCAGGGCGACTCCGCGCCAATGCGATGTCATGCTTGTAGCCGGATGGGTGACAAAGTCGATGATTCCGAGGATAAAGCGCCTCTACGAGCAGATGGCAGCGCCACGCTATGTGATTGCATATGGGGAATGCGCTACATGCGGGGGACCGTGGTGGGAGAGCTACAACATAATAAAAGGCATAGACCAGATCATTCCTGTTGATGTTTATGTAGCCGGGTGCCCGCCGCGCCCGGAGAACCTGTTCACGGCTCTGATGAAGCTGCAGGACAAAGTGAGTGGTAAAATTGCGGGAAATACCGAAAGAAACCTTAGTGAGACAAATAGAAGGGCTAAAGGCAAAGGGCTTTGACTACCTCAAGAAGATAACCGCTGTGGATTATGTTGACCGCATAGAGGTCATATATATAATCTACAACACGGAAAGCAAGAAAGAGGAGGTGGTCAAAGTGGAGCTTGACCTGAACAGCCCATCGATAGCGTCAGTGATGCACATCTATAGGGCAGCCGACTGGTATGAAAGAGAACTGCAGGAGATGTTCGGGATTAAGATAGAAGGGAGGGATGCGAAGAGGCTGCTCCTTGAAGAGTGGAACGGCACCGACGCGCCGCTCAGGAAGAGCTTCGTCTGGGGCAGAGACTACAAGAGGATGGAATAATGGCGGTGATGAGGATAAACGTTGGGCCTATACATCCGAGCACGCACGGAGTGCTGCGGCTGGTGGTCGATGTTGACGGCGATAGTATTGTCAACGTAGAACCGCACATCGGATTCCTGCACAGGGGAGTGGAGAAGCTCTGCGAAACCAGGATGTACATGCAGAATCCCTCATATTTCGAGAAGCTTGACTATATATCTCCGATGAGCTGGGACGACCTCTATGTCGCAGCGGTTGAGGAGGCGATGGGCGCGGAGGTGAAGGAACCTGCGCAATACGCAAGGGTCGTTCTTATAGAATTCCAGAGGATAGCGAACCACCTCCTCTGGATAGGCACGCTCTGCAACGACATAGGGCAGATGTTCACTGTGTTCATGTGGTGCTTCAGGGAGAGGGCGAAGGTGCTGAAACTTCTCGAGAATGTGACAGGCGGCAGGATGTTCTACAACTACATGAGGGTCGGAGGGCTGCAGAGGCCGCTTCCTCCAGACTTCAAGGAAAGAGCGCTCGAACTAACCGCCTATCTCAGGGCAAAAGTATCTGAATACAAGGATGTACTCGACGCGAACGAGGTATTCATGGAGCGGCTGAAAGGAGTAGGCGTGCTGAGCAGGAAGGACGCGATAAACTATGGCGTTACCGGCCCTGTCCTTCGCGCATCCGGCGTTGACGAAGACGCCAGGAAGTCGCATCCCTACTATGTCTATGACAAGCTGGATTTCAACGTAGTCACGATGAGCGGGGAGGATTCTTATTCGAGATACAAGGTAAGGTACGATGAGATATTCCAGAGCATAAGGATAATAGAGCAGGCCATTGACAAGATGCCGGAAGGTGACATGGTCGGGCAGCCGATAAAGCTCATAGGCGCTCCGGCAAAGCAAGACACGGTCATAACGAGAAGGGAGCTGCCGAAGGGCGAGGGACTAATCTACATGGTGCCTGACAAGCAGAAGCCATTCCGCCTCTCGATAAGGGCGCCCGGGTTCGTGAACCTTGCTGCCCTCCCAAAGATGTGCGAAGGCGCGAAGTTCGCAGACCTGTTCGCGATCCTGGGCAGCCTAGACATAATATTCGGGGAGACAGACCGTTAGTGCCGGCTACTGAGTAAGCAGTTTTGCGATGGCGCTCCTTAGCTCATCGTCTTTTAGCGTGCTTATGTAGAGGAAGGCATAGAAGAACTTAGAGAACGCGTCTCCCCTTATCGACTTCGCAAGAAGCATCAGTATCGCCTTTGCCTCCTTCGCCTCGATGGCTAGCTTGAACAGCCATGAAAGCTCATCGTTGTCCCTCATCGCCTTCCTGAACACTTTTATGGTCCTCGGATTCCATGCTGCGACTGCGCCAACTATGTCGTCCTCGCCATTGAATCTCTTATAATCGCCGGTTTCAGCTACAGCTCTCAGACCTGCAAGCGCATCTAGCTCCACAGATATCTTCCTGAGAGGTTCGTAGACCCGCCTTCTGGCAAGATTAGGGTAAACAAGAAGAGAAGGGACCTGTTTTGGGTCCTTCGGCAGGTCTATATGAAGAAGGCCGCTCCTCGCCATCTCGCCGGTGAGCCTTAGGTACGCCAAGGATATCGCTTCCTGCACTTCTGGATAATGTGAGAACTTAAGCTTGTTGTTTATGGTTTTCAGCTTTCTCCTTTTGTATATCTCGGAAAACCTGTCAGTGACAGGCCAGACTGCCCTTTCCCATTCAACCTTCCGGGAATGCGCTGCTGCCGTAACCCTGAGGTTCCAGAGCCCTACGACGAAACGAGTATAGAGCTGCATTGGCTTTTCGGTTGAATTTACAACAGAAAGCGGAGTGTCAACGCGCAGCATTACCGATAGCGGGCTTTCCCGCCTTCCTGCAACAGAGATGGTGGCTGATCCCTGTGTAGTTTCTTGCAGCATATTAACCCTATTATCACAAGAAATATTTATTTTTGTTGTATGCGGCCTAGTTTAGTGCATTTGCGGCCTCGGGCGAGGGAAGGTTGGCTGAGGAACTGAGCGCGAGCACGCGCTGGAGATTTGGGCTTAGGATGGACGTATCAATCCACTCCGGAGAGAAAGGGAACGAATCCAAATAATGCATGCTCTCTTACACGACTCTGAAGTGCGTTATCGCAGTTTGGTTCCACTCGTCTCCGGCGACTATGGTGTATGTGCCTGGAGTGAAGTTGTGGAATGCGAAGTTCGAGCCTATCCAGTACCCTATAGCATTGAAGCCGTATGAGGCAGATATATTGTACACCGCCTCTTCTACTCCCGTGTGATATGTCACATTGCTGCCCAGCGTTCCAGAATAGGGGATATCAGTTACGACTTTGGCGCCGGAGCTCAGTGGAGCAAAGATGTAACCGAGATAAGTGCGCGGGAAGAATATTGGACATAGCGAAACAACTCCCTCATTAGGCGTGTTTGTCAAGTCAAGAGGCGGGCCTGCTGAGCTGATGTTTGCAAGCGAGTAGTCGCCCTTGAACATCGCGATCTGCATTGGATAAATTGTTGCTCCTCCGCAGGCATAGAAATTTCCAGGATAGCCTAACCCTGTTATATCCGGCCAGTTGTTTTCCACAGGGACATAGATGCTATAGTCTAGCTCGTTCGTCAGCGCAACCTCGAAACCTATGCTGCCATTGCTTGCTATCGCCGTGGTGTTTGTGGAGATGGCAAGGTTCAGCGACCCATACGATGTCGGCCCTGACGAGACCAGATAGATCACAGATAGAGCCCCTATAATTCCGAGGAGCGCTACAAATACTACTAGGCTCTCCATATACTTCAGATATACTTCCAAGCAAAGTAATAAAATTCTTTAATCCAGAAGGTTAATGCTAATTAGTGTGATTCTATGGAAAGACAGGAACTTGAAAAGCTTACAAGGGACTATCAACTGCTGCAGGAGCAGCTGCAGGCTCTTGCGGTGCAGAAGGAGCAGTTTACGCTTCAGAAGGAGGAGCATAAGGAAGCGCTCGCAGAGGTAGAGAAGGCTGGCGGAAAGATATTCCTGACGATCGGGGGCGCGATAGTGGAAATGCCGAAGGACGAGGCTGTGAAGAAGCTAAAGGAGAGGCAGGAAGCTATCGAGATGAGGCTTGGCCTTGTCAGCAAGCAGTACGAGGAGTTCTCCAAGAGGGAGAAGTCTATGCGGGAAGAGATAACCAATGCGCTCAAGATGGAAAAACAATAACTTGGTTGTATGGAGAAAATAGGTATTGACGCGCTTTCTTTTCTTATAAAGGAGAACAAGGACAGGCGAGTGCTTATTACCTTCCATTCAATAGGCGATACAGATTCCGTAACATCTGCTGTGTCGCTCTCAAAGTATTTCGCCAATGCTAGAGTGGCGACTCCTGACATAATCACAGCGAATGCATCTAGGATACTGAAGCGGATGGGGTTCGAGTCGCTCAGCATAGGGAACAACTTCGACCCTGACGCAGAGCTCATCGTGCTCACTGACGTGAACAACTTCGAAGACTGCGGCGAGTTCCGGTTCCAGCTGGAGGGTTTCAGGGGGAAGACTATAATTATAGACCATCATTCACCGAAGGAGATACAGAAGGAGAACGTCTTTGTGTTCAACGATGAGAGCTACAACTCAGCAGCGAGCATTGTGTTCGCGCTTCTCAAGAAGCTTGACCAGCGGCTTGATGAGAAAACAGCTATGCTCCTCCTCGCCGGGATAATATCCGATTCCGCAGACCTCAGGAATTCCACGCCGAGCACGTTCATGCAGATAGGCGAACTCCTCGGGATTGCGCGCACCGAATATCCAGAGGTATTGGAAAAGATGGAGCATGTCGCGGATGCAGCCGCGAGGGCAAGGACGATGACAGACATCACCAAGGCAAAGGTTGACCTAGTCGAGGGTCTCCTCTATGTGCACGGAAAGGCGCACGCCCATGCGAACATAGCCGCAGATGCTGCGATAAACATAGGTGCAGACGTCGCCCTCTTCACTGCAGAGGATGCGAAGGAGGTCTCCTTTTCGGCAAGGCTGAGGGCTCCTCTCGACAGGAGGCTCGGCATACACCTGGGGATGATAATGAAGTCGCTGGCAGGCGTGATAAACGGGAATGGAGGAGGGCATCCGTGCGCCGCAGGAGCGTACGGCCAGCTCAGCACCAATGCTGATGAATTCGAGAAGAGGTTCCTTGAGGAGATTGCAAAGAGGGCAAGGGGAAAGGCTAAAGTTGCTTGATTAGATGATTAGATAGGTAGTTGGTATTCCATGAAACTCGCAATTGTTTCTGATTTGCATATCGGCTACGAGCGCTTCGCAGAGGATGCATTCAGGCAGGCGAAAGAGGCTCTCGAAAAAGCCAGCACGATGGCGGATGCAATCCTGATTCCAGGGGATGTGTTCGACAAAAGGGCTCCAAAGCCAGAGGTGATAGCACAGGCGATAAACATATTCAGGGAGCTGTCGCGGAAGGAGTGGAAAGCCCGTGTCGTGGAATTCGAGAGCAAGGACCCTTCCAGCAGGATGTACACCACTGTCCCTATCATCGCCATTCCGGGTACTCACGAAAGGACCTCAGAGGGAAAGGAGAACGTGCTTGAGCTCCTCGCGCTGGCAGGTCTAATCGTTGATGCAAGTGAAGCTCGTGTAATCATCGAGAGCGGCGGCGATAAGGTCGCCGTATTCGGCCTCGGCGGAATATCCGAAGACAGAGTAAGGGAGGTCCTCCAAAGGATAAATCCGACCCCATTGCCAGGAATGTTCAACGTGTTCATGATGCATCAGTCCACATTCGAGCTTCTTCCCTTCGACGATAACGTAATAAGGTTCGATGACCTTCCGAAGGGGTTTGACCTCTATGTTGATGGGCACATCCACGGCAGGTATGAAGGAGTTGTCCATGGCAAGAAATTCCTGATCCCGGGAAGCACAGTACTAACCCAGCTTAAGGACGGGGAGCAGGGGAACAAGGGATTCATAGTCTTCGACACCTCCGACTCGTCGCACAGGTTCATCGAGATAGACTCCAGGCCCTTCTTCTCCGTCAATCTGGAGTTCGAAGATGCTACGCCGAAGGCGGTTCTCGAAAGGAGCGACGCTGAAATCGAGAAGGTCCTCTCTTCAGGCAGTGACAGACCTATACTCAGGTTGCATCTCGAGGGCACGATAGCAAGCGGTTTCACGAACACGGATATGCCTCTGAGGAGCCTGATTTCGAAGTACTCGCAGAAGCTCGTCCTCGAGATTGATTCCTCTAAGCTGAAGAGCCCAGATGCTGAGAAGGAGATTGAGCAGATAAGGGAGGGGAACATAGGCGGCGTCTCGGTAAAGGAATTGGGAATGGGAATATTCATTTCAAAACTGAAGGAGCAGAAGTTCGATGAAGATATAAGCGCATCGAAGCTGTTCGAGATACTCAGCAGCGGGAACACCAAGGAAAAGGTCCTGAAAGAGGCTGATGAGCTTCTTTCCTCTTAGGCTTTCTGCCCACCCTTAGCCTTCCTCGCGATTATCGAGAATATCGCTCCGAGCGGAGGCACCAGTATCGCCTGCATCCCTACCCACGCAAGGTACTGATTAAAGTCTACTTTAACTATGAATATCATGTAGAGGCTGAGCGTAGCGGTGAAAAATACGAACGCGAGCACGGCATCTATCAGGAACTGCTTTATGAATCCTTTTCTCACGATTTAGGATTATGCCCTTGTCTTTTTAACTTCTTTCGCAACCGCGGGTGGAGCCTTCTCCTTTATTCCCAGGGTCTTGTTGACAAGCTCCTTGTTCTTCACGTCGATTACCTCGTTGAGGAATTCAAGGTGAGATGGATTGCACTTTCTCTCCTTCGGCCTGTCTGCGCTGATTATCTTCACCATGTTCTTGTCGACTGCAGTCACTACTGCCCTGCTTCCTGCGTCCCTTCCGTACTTCTTTATGCAAACTCTTCCTACTTCTAGCAACATGTTATCACTTCTTTAGCATAATCCTGTTTTCTTATTCGAATCTCTTCTTGTCCCTCATAAGCGCGAGCATCGATATTATCGACACCGCTTCCTTCATCGACATGTGCTCTGTATTGAGCGATATGTCGAACACGTCGAAGTCCATTGCTTTTCCGTAAGCCCTTTTGTACTGCTCCATCGTGGACTTGTCTCTTGCCCTCACGTACTTTGTCATGTACGCGATGCTCTTCCCTTTTTCCTTAGCCTTCCTTCTTATTCTTTCTTTTTCGCTGACGGCCAGCCATACCCTGAGTGTCGCGTCATTTATTATCCATGGCCCGTACCACGTGCTTATGACGCAATTCTTTCCTTTAGCCTTTTCGAATATCTCCCTGTCAAATTTCTTTATGAACGCTGGTGAAGTGCTCTTTGTCATTTTTATGAGCTCGCTGTCGCCCTTTGCGTGCTTCTTGTATGTCTGTTGCACATGCGCAATCTTCAGCTCCCTCGCAATCGTCCTTGCAAGGGTTGTCTTCCCTGAAGCGCTAAGGCCAGCTATGCATATTTTCATGGATAGATATGGCTGCTGGTCTTTAAATCAATGCGCCATCAGCTGGAGGACATATGCCCTCTGTCTTATGCCTATGTCATTGAGCTTCATTGCGCCGTGCTCTACCCTGCTGCCAAGCTTCACTACCTCGGCCGTGCAGTTGGCGCAGAGAACTCCGCCGAAGAGCCTGCTGTTTGTCCTCCTCGATTTCCCGCCATTCGTGCTTATGCCATTGAGTTCGGCCCTGCATATCGCGCAGTGCGGCATGCCGGACTTTGCCCTCCTGTAGCGGATTACGGTCCTCTTGCTCGCCGTGACTCGAGTGAACTTCTTGAAGCTTGTAGACCTATGCATTGGTTTCGGCATTTGATCACAAAATACGCAGAAATATTATATTGCAAAGCTATTTAGACCTTAGACTCAGACCTTGACCGCGCCCGTCGTGAGCGCCATCCTCTCTTTTGCCCTCTTCCTGTCTCTGCTCATGAGCACTCCGCTCATGATCACTCCTGCTATCAGTGCAGACCAGAAGAAGATTGCAAGATATCCCATAGGGACTATGAAGTTTATCACGTATGCTGTGCTTCCTGCGAATGCAGTTGGCAGCAGCACGAAATAGACAATAAGAGAGAGCGGCATGACCACGAACATGCTCTTCATCTGCATCTTCGTCGATTCTTTCATATGCGGCATTATCTCCTTCTGCTTAGCCATCGCAAGCTCCTTGTTCCCGTTCTTCAGGTGCTGCCTGACCTCTGCGGAGACTGCGTTTATCTTAAGCTGCAGCTCTGCGATCCTTGCGGGGTTCGTGAGAAACCTTCTCTGAAGCAGGGTTATCAGCGAGATGTAGCCGATTCCGAGCGCTACCATCAATATGGCCAGAGTTACCGGCATGGGTTGTGTAGCCACGGCTGTTAGCAAAAACAGGTTCATTACTTTTCACCAAATGCATCTTTGAGCTTGCCCTTGAAATCCTTTATTGAGCGGAGTAGCTTTCCGTCCTCGTTAACTATTAGGTATAAGGGAATATTTAAATATGTCGAATAGTATGAGACGATTGCCAGATTTATGTCGCGCTGCGTGTTGATGAGCCATTCCGGCTCTATCTCCCTGTGCCTGCTCTTGTCCGCTTTCCTCCTCCTTATTATGTGCTCGGTGAGCGCGTCCACGTAGAAGATCGCAACAGTATGTTTGAGGTGGGTCATCATGTAGAAGGAGAGACCTGGGAAGAACCTTCCGTGCTGCTCTACAGTAGCATGCGTGTCGAGTATGACGTTCCCTCCCTCCCTGGAGACCGTCGCAACAGCCTTCGTGCGCAGCTCCTCCTGCTTTTCCACTGGAAGATACCTGAGCTTGTCCCTACTCTTAACATATTTTTCCTTCACTGCGATGTCCTGCATGACGTCACCGAGGTTTATGACCTTGTATCTCTTGTCATTCTTCACAGAATCGACTAGCGAGGTCTTTCCAGAGCTTGGAGTCCCTATTACGACTGCTAGTTTCTTCATCCAAATCGTTAGTAACTGTGATAATATAAAAAGCTTTCATAGGGTTCCGCGCCTTTGGACTTTGTCCAATAAATAGGTCAGGTCGCAATCCTGGAGAACCCGCCTTTGCCAACTTTTAAATATCAGGACGTGAGACTATCCCCCATCACGACGTGAAATTATGAAAAATATTGACAATCCAAGCCCAAGGCGCGTAGATGGAGCGGCTACAGGGAAGCCGGATGGAAAAGAGCTCGATATCAATCTGGAAACCAGAGGGCGCAACATAGGGATTGAAGGGAAGGACTGGATAGAGGTGGATAGAATTCAGTATTTGCAGAGCATCGGCCTGCTGAGATTTAGGGCTGCAAAGCTCAGGGAGCTCAGGCGCGGCCCTGTTAGGCTTTTCATAAGAGGCGTAAACCCTAGCGGAATGCCCGGATGCTTCATGGAAGACACGGCTGAGAAGGACCAAACCTGCATAACGCATCCAAAAGCGCTTATGCTAAGGGGTTCGTACGCTGCAAAGAACTCAAGGCTACAGGAAGGCTGTGTGATAGGAGCCGGCGCATTCATAGGTCCAGAGGTAGTCATAGGCGAATACGTTAAGGTAGAACCCGGTGTAAGTGTAAAAGAATCAATAAGGTGCAGCACTAATGTGAGGCAGAGACTGCAACGCCAGCAATCGCTGCTGGAGGATGTCGCAGGCGCTGCGCTCAGGGGAGAGAAGGTTGTTTTCCCTTACGATAGGCGTTAGGAAGTGGAAAGAGGGAGAAATAGAAAACAGAAATGGAAAACAGAAATAAAAAAGAAAGAATGGAGTGATTACTCCATCTCGTGCCCGTGTCCGCCCATTCCACCCATTCCAGGAGGACCTCCTGCAGGTGCTCTTCCTCTCGAGCTTATCATGTCATCTATCCTCAAGATTATCTCTGCCGCTTCGCTTGCGCTCGAAATGGCCTGCTTCTTAACCTTGAGCGGCTCGTATACTCCCAGGGAGTTCATGTTGCCGAGCTCGTTCTTGAAGATATTGACGCCGTAGACGCTGCCGTCCTTCGTCCTGTGCTTGTTTCTAAGCTGCACAAGAACGTCGATTGCGTCCATTCCCGCACTCTCCGCAAGCGTCTTCGGGATTACCTCCACTGCATCGGCGAACTTTTGTATGGCGAGCTGCTCCCTTCCGCCTATTTCGTTTGCGTATGCGCGCAGACCTGTGGCGACGTCTATCTCTATTGCACCGCCCCCGAGAACGTACCAACCGGTCTCTATGGCGCTCGAAACCGCGCCGATTACGTCTCTTATCGAACGCTCTGCCTCGTCGATGACCTGCTGCGTCCCTCCCTTTATGAATATGGTGACGCTCTTCGGGTCCTTGCACTTCTCTACGAAGACCATCTGTTCTCCACTGATCTTTCTTTCTTCAACGAGTCCGGCTGCACCGAGGTCCCCTTCGTTCAGGTCGTCAAGACTTGTTATTATCTTGCCGCCTGTCGCGCGCGAGAGCTTCTCCATGTCGCTCTTCTTGACCCGCCTGACTGCGATTATTCCGGCCTTTGCCAGATAGTGCTGTGCCACGTCGTCGATTCCCTTCTGGGTTATGACAACGGTGGCCCTGCTCTTCTTTATCTTTTCGACCATATTTTTGAGCATGTTCTCCTCTTGCTGCAGGAACGCCTGCATCTGCTCTGGCGATGTTATCTCTATCTTCGCCTCTGTCTCGGTCTTCTCTATCTCAAGCGCTACGTCGAGGAGCGCTATCCTTGCGTCCTTCATCGACTTCGGCATGCCAGGATGCGCAATCTCCTTGTCGATCAGAACTCCCTGTATGAAGTCTGTATCGGCAATGCTCTTTCCCGGCTTCTTCTCCAGCTTTATGAATTCGTGGTCTATGATTACCTTGCCGGAAGCATCCTTGCCCATGACCTGCTTTATCGCCTTTATCACTAACTTGCACAGGTGCGCCTTCGTGGCGTCGTCACCCACATTCTTTGACCCCATAGACACCATTGCTATCTTCTGCAGCGTCGCATCGTCTTCTACTTTTACATCATGCGACTTTTCCTGCAGAATATCTGATGCCTTATCCGCCGCTATCTTGTAGCCCTTGATTATCGTTGTCGGATGTATTCCCTGCTCTATCAGGTCTCCTGCACCGTTAAGGAGCTCTCCTGCCATTATCACCACGCTTGTCGTGCCATCGCCTACCTCCTTATCCTGGGTCTTTGCGATGTCGACCATTATCTTCGCGACCGGGTGCTCTGCATTCATTTCCTCTAGAATCGTTGCACCGTCATTCGTTATCGTTATGTCTCCCATCTCGCTGACAAGCATCTTGTCCATTCCTTTAGGACCAAGTGTCGTCTTTATCGCATGCGCAACTGCGCGGGCGACCGCTATGTTTGTGCGCTGCGCGTCTCTTCCCAGCAATCTTGACGATCCTTCCGGAAGGTACAGTACCTGTTGTCCTCCACCTAATTGACTATCTGCCATAGTTTTCACCTATTTTAATTATCACATAATTAGACGTTCTATCGCTGCGCATGCTCTCCCGCATATGCAAACATAAGAAATCCGCTGTTTTTTATCTTATAAGTATTAAAGTATAAATACCTTACTTTCAGGCGCCTGTAGCGGTCAAACGCCCACAGTTGCTCTGGCTCCGGCTGACTCAAGATAACTTGAAACCTCATCAATAACATAATCCTCAAGCAACTTGAGCTGCTTTGCTCTTTTTGACGAGCCGTTCTCTATGCTGCTAAGTACAAGCATCAACCTCTTATGCCCCTCTTCTTGATGATTAGCACTTATTTCTCTTGCAATCTGTGCTCCCTTAAGGTTGCCTACTATCTCTGATTCGTTTTCATAGCGCCCGCCATTCATCATTACAATCTGCATCTTGAAGATATTTTCCACTGCTGCAACAGCGTCAACCACCAATACTGTAGAAGCTTTGACATCCATAGCCTGTATAGCGACAGCTATAGAATCCCTTATGCCGGGAAGTGCTGCGATCAATTTTCGGTCTCCTTCTATTAGTATTGATGATGCATCGGATGCAAATCGTTCGAATTTTCTCTCTATTTTGTCGGTTTCCCTGATATAGTTGTCTGCTGCCTTATTCAACTCGCTCTCTACCCAAGAAGAAAGCGCTTTTTTGCTCTTTCCAATTTCGTATCCCACGGGTATTTCGGCCCTTGTTTGATCGGGGCTTTTCTGGACAGGAGCATATTGTTCAACTGCATCGCCGCTTGGAGCGCTATTCTGCTTCTCGACAGTCTTACCGCTAATACTAAGCAGGTATGGGGCATAATCCAACCCCTTCTGTTGCACCATCTTGGTTTTAACTAATGACTTGTTGCGTTCCATACTGTGTGACGTTGCATCTTCAATCAATGAGACTGCGCCGTGTACCTCTATCGACTCTAGCTCAGAAAGTTCATTTTTCGATACTGCATTAGCCAGCCTGAAGAATGACGCTATGCTCCTGTTTATTCCGCCTAGTCTATCGCTCTCTGAAGATCCAATGCTTTCAATAGACTGTGCTATCCGCACTGACTTTACTTTTAGGTAGGATAGTGTTGGGTTTGTATCGCTACTAGATAAATAGTCTGGTCCGCCTCCTCGCGCTGACATGATGATATAGCGTCGTATTTGATATTTAATCCTATTGATGGCTGATTTGCAAAGTTCTCTCTGCGTAGTGTACTTCCTCCTGGTCTTCTGATACAATCGAGCCATAAAGCTCGAACGCCTCTTTAAGCGAAAATCTATTGTCGAGTACAAGAACGAGCTCCATTCCTATCTCATAGCTGTCCGGATATTTTGCAATTTCAAGAGCGACTTCCCTGACTGTAGTGAATGTTGCTGCTTCTTTCTTGAGGAATTCGCCGAGCTCTGATGCTGCGTCTTTTATTATTTTATCGAATTCTTTGGTGAGTAAATGATGCGTTCCGTATTTTTGATTTTGTTCCTCCCTGGCATCTATTCCCTCCTGCTGTAGCGGCGTCATTTTAGGCCATACAAGCTTTCTGCTTTCCTTATCCCACACCTTATCCGGCGTTTTAGGAAGCGTCGCACGTATATTCTGACTCGTTGTTACTAGTCGTTCGCTGACGCAGATATCTAATTCAATGAAACTGCGTTTCTTCAGTTGCTCCGGATCATCTGGGAGGTATACCAACTCACCAAGCTTTATCTTGAGAGGTGCGAGCTTCTCGCCTGCGCTTCTGAGCACCTCCGCTGCTTTCGCCTTCGCAGAGCTGACAAAGGTGCTTCCGCCGGCAAGGTCGTCCCTTGGTACAGTAACCATGCGCATACCCTTTCCTATATTCCCTCATTACTGCCTCGCTTTTCCACATATTTATGCCTTGTCAAAGGCAAAAATCTATGCCATTTTCTTTATGATTTTGGACCATTGCACCAAGGTATAAAAACCTTGGAACCCCCTTCCTACCCTGAAGGTCAGGCCTTTGAGAAAGGGGGATATAAGGAAAGCCTCTGTTATAGTGGGAGAGAATTGGTCTAAAAGGTACCAGAGGACATCTGCGGTCGAGATGAAAGCTGAGTTCGCCAACAAGGTCTACCCGCCAAAGTATGTGGTTGCTGAGGAGGGAGGAGAGGTAGTCGGTTTGGGCGGCTACATCCAGAGCTGGATGGACTACCATGTCTACAATATATTCTGGATCGCAGTTGAGCCACGGCAGCAGGGAAGAGGGATAGGCACCAAAATAGTCAGAAAGATAATATCGGATATAAAGAAGAAGATAGGAGAGAGCAGCGCACATATGGTGCTGCTTACCACAGACAAGCCAAGATTCTACTCTAAGAAATTCGGATTCAGAATCCTGGCCAGCTTCGGCGACATGGAGCACAAGCTTATGGGACTGAAGCTTAATAAATAATCATTAAGAAAATGCGTTCGGTTCACGGGTCTCTGCTGATGGCGCCTCGACGAATTCCACCGCGCTCAAGAGCAGCTCTCTCTTGGTGTAGTCGATTAGCGTTATGCTGCAGTTAGGTGTCGGATGCTCCCTTAGGAACTGTGGCTCGTCTTTCCTTCCGAGAACGTCCGCCATCGCAGCGACTATAACGTCCCTGTGCGTCACAGCTATGTTGAAGCCCTGTGGTAGACCATTTGCGAACCTGCGCGTGCGCTCCTTGAGCTCCTCGAACTCCTCAACGCCGTACTTTTTCGGTTCCTCCTTCCAGCTCTTTGACACATCATGGGAGGTCTTGCCATTCAGCTTGCCGAGGCTGCGCTCCCTAAGAAGCTCGGACACTGACAGCTGACCGCCAATATGCCTGGCGATTATCACTGCCGTTTCGTCTGATCTGTAATAGCCACTGGTCTGGAAGCTTGCCGGTGAATCAATACCAGCGCGCCTCATAAGGATCTCCAGCTGAACCCCTGCACACTCTGACTGCTCCCTGCCGAGCTCTGTCAGGTGGTGCGGCGATTCGGGATTGTCGTCATACAGATAAGTAAGGTTCAGTTCTGCCTCACCGTGCCTTATGTATGCCAGAACCTTCGATGATTCTGGTATAGTAACAACAGTCATAACATCACGGATGCTCTGTCAAATTATCTATGATTGTGTCGAACTCCTTCTGCGCAACAGCGTCTTCAGCGATATGTATCTTCCCTTTGTCCGTAAACTCTGCGAACTCCTTCCTCCTTCCGACGGCCCCGAGCAGCTCCGTACCGAGCGTTTTCACCGTTTCTTCAGTGGCCTTGCTCGGCTTCCCGTCAGACATGTTCTCCACGACGCCGAGGACTGCAACCCCAAGTCGCTTCGCCATGAGGCCCGACCGCATGGAGTTGATCCCTGAGACCCGTTCCGGATTTGTGACTATTATGAACCCGTCAAGATCGAGGACCTGCATTATCGTAAGCGGTCCGTCGCTCGTGCCTGGGCTAAGGTCTGCAATCAGGTAATCGAGTTCCCCCCATTCTGTGTTCTCGAAGAAGTCGCCGAGCATCTTAGTGACGATTGGCCCTCTCCATATTATCGGCCTCTTCATTTCGTCGACAAGCATCGCTGTTGATGCGATCTTTATCCCGTTGTACGCTATCGGCTTCAACGGAAGCACAGGCTCCATCTTCTTGTCCTCTATCCCGAGAAACATCGTTATGTTTGGACAGTCTATATCCGCATCAAGAAGGCCGACCTTGTATCCCCTCTTCGCAAGCGCATAAGCCAAGTTTATCGCAACCGTTGTCTTCCCTACGCCGCCCTTCGCGCTATAAACTCCTATCTTGTGTTTTATCCCGGAGAGTTTCTGCTTCACTCTCTTCTTCTGCTCCAGCACTCTCAAGAATGAGGGATGCATGCCTGGAGGATACTGATGCGTATGTTCGTGGCGGTGCTGGTGCTGTTCTTCTTCTGCCATTGATATCACTCTGTTGCAACAGATATAAATAGAGTAGCGGAAGCGTCAGTAAACCTTAAAATAACTTCTTATTCATAATAGAAGTGCAAATCCAGAATTTCCAAGGACGCGCTTATTTTGGCAAATCAAGGAAATTAGGAAAAACAAAAACGTGAGAAAATGAAAATATCAGAGCTAAAGGCAGGAACGAGCAATGTTTCTGTAGTAGGAACAGTGGCCAGCAAGGATGAGCCACGCGAAGTCGTAACGAAGTATGGAAAGAGGCTGCAGGTCGCAAACATAGTTCTCAAGGACGAAAGCGGGCAGATAGCGATGTCGCTCTGGGGAGCAGACATAAACGCGGTCAACGCAGGCGACAAGGTAGAGATAACGAACGGCTTTGTAAACGAGTTCAGGGGCAACCCACAGCTTTCGACAGGGAAGTTCGGGAAGATAAAAGTCCTGGAGAAGGGAGCGGGCGGAGGCAGCGCAGAGGCATCGGAAGATGAGGCAGCGCCAGCAGAAGACTTCGATGAGATGTAATCGCATCTCATTTCTTTTTCTTTTACTTTTTCCTCTATTCCTCTAAAGGGTTTAGTTATCTTTAAATATCTAGTTGATTAGGGTAGTTCTGTGATAAATATGCAGTCTATCGCTAATCGAGACTCTACCAGCACTGAACCTGAGGGATTGGGAAGGAAACCGCACTTCATGATGCCTGATAACTTCAGTTCATTTTCCCAACCGCTTTCGTTTAGGAGGGTGGATGACACTGGTGGAGTGGTCCTAGACAGCCTTGAACAGGTAAGGGAGGCTCTTCTTGCATATGAAAAGGGCAAGATAGAGGGAGCATCTGCAACACAAGATAGGTTGATCTCTGATGCGGGGGCTGAGAACCCAGCAGCCGGTGGTTTGATTGCAATGTTCAATAAGGTAGCTTACGATCCGGAAAAGGCCCCGGTCACTGAATTGATAATGTCACAATTGAAGGCCGGCGGAGACAAGCACGATGTGCTGGGATATCTTGCTGCGGTGTGTTATGATTATTGGCCGCCGTCGCAGAACTTCTTCAAGACTGGAGTGTATGTAGAACAGGTTGACAACAAGTATGTTTTGACAATAAGCCAGGCATATAGGGGCAGTGATGTTTGCGAGGACCTGGCAAAGATGATGCATTCGTTCACTCAACTGCATGACAGCGCAGTCGTGCTGACTTATTCGCTTGTTGATGGCCCGTGGTTCAATGTAGACCTTGCTCCGATAGCAAGAGCCATCGGCATTCCGGAAAGCGAGCTTGACGCAAGCGCCACAAATGGTGAGGGCAGAGATGGAAGGCCACTGATCGAGATCGCAGAACGGGGCTTATCGTTCAGGAAAACTACGCCGGAGGGGGATGTATGGTTTACGTTCAGGGTTGCATCGCACAGCTGGAAATTCAAGCTGCCGGATTGCATTGACAAAAACGACGACACTAGCTATTTCAGGGCATCGAAAAGCCAGGTAAGTGGATTGGACATGGATAACAATGGCAGCCCGCAACAAATCCAGATAAAGGTGGCTGTATCCAACCTGTACTCAGATATCTTTAGAGAGAAGGAAAAGCAAAAATTAGATACGAATCCAGAGCGCTGCGCCCTGCTTAGAGAAGAGATGGAAACCTTCCTCTCAAACTTCGAGAAGGAAACCGGCGTAAAGCTTAGAGAGGAGAAAATTAGCTTACGCTAAGTAACACTAATCCATCTCTCTCCCACCCTGAGCTTCCAGAACCGCAGCGTGTAGAGCAGGAATACGCCTCCAAGCACAAGCCCGAACCACAATGTGGCTATCCTTGTCATTATCGTGACTGCGGAGCTTGCTGGGCTCGACAAATGAAGTATTCCCTGCAGCATCGCGACCATAGCTCCGTCCGTCACACCGACGTTCCCCGGCAGCCCGGTCATGGTTCCTATTATGTTGGATGAGTAATAGATCAGGACAGAACCGCTGGCCGACGCCCCTGCACCTACCGCAAGAAGCGTGAAGTACAGCGCCATAGCATAGAGTATTGCCGATGGAATCGTAAACGCCATTGCTGTCAGATACACGCTTGGTCTATGGAGCTTGCGCTGCGCCCTGAAATACTGGTTTCCGAAGAGATTCATAGCAGGGATGTATTTTGTCCTCTTCAGCAGCTTCTTAAGCAGCTTGAAGAACCAATCGTTGAGCACAAATAGCGTTGGCAGCACGGATATTGTTGCGCCTATCAGCACGATAATCACGAATTTGTTGAAGTAGACTGCGCCCATCACGGCAACGACAGCTGTCCCGAAGAAGTCTGTGACAAGGTCCATGGTCACTATCGGCGCCACCCTCATTATCGGTATTTTCGTTATCCTGTGCAGCGTATAAGCGCAGATGACCCTTCCTATCCTTCCGGGTGTCAGCTCCATGGAGTACATCGACATGTACACCGCGAAGTTCTTTAGGAGGGGGACCTTTATGTTCAGCTTCTTCATGAAGAATGTCCACTTGCCGAAGCTCACAATATAACCAAAGAACACGAAAAGGAATGCGAGCCCATACAGCTCAAGGTTGGAATGCTCCATTATGCTTATCACGTTCGTTATTCCGCCGAGGACTGCTATCGCCAGGAATACTGCAGCGCTCACCGCGAAAACCAGCAGGACGATCGTGATTACCTTGTCCACGCTCTTCTTGTAATCTTCAGGTGACACAGTCTTCCTATGCACTGCAGTGTACCAGAAGCTCTCCTTCGGGTCCTTTTTCTTGAATAAAGCCATCGAACCAGTCGAAATGATTATTAAACGAAACTATATAAAATTAAGTCATCGAGTCTTACTCAATGCAGCGAAGGCGACGGACCCGCCGTATTGATACGATGCCGAAGATAAGCGTAATCATACCTACGATGAACGAGGAGAAGTACTTAAGGTACCCCATAGAGGGTCTCAAGAAGCAGAGCTTCAAGGACTTCGAGGTGATATTCGTAGACCACAACAGTACCGACAGAACAAGGCAGATCGCAAGGAAATACGGAAGGGTGCTAATAGAGGGAAGGGCAGGCATAGGCGTGGCGAGGAACACCGGCGCACGCGTAGCGAAGGGAAGGATAATGGTGTTTCTCGACGCTGATACAAAGCCGTCAAGGGACCTCTTGAAGTCTTATTACAATGCGTTCAACGAAAATATAGTCGCAGCGACGGGCCCGATCCTGCCGCTTGAAAGGACCACGAAGAGGGTCAAGATTGGGTTCAGGCTTGTCTCTGTCACGATGCCGAAGGTCGCGTCAAGGGTCGGCGGAAGGATAAATGTGGTGGGATCGAACTTTGCAGTCGACAAGAAAGCATTTGATGGAGTGCGAGGTTTTAACGAGAAGCTCAAGACCTATGAGGATTGGGACCTCTCAAAGAGGCTCAGGAAATGCGGGAAGATAACGTTCATCAAGAAGGCTGTCGTTAGGACGAGCACGAGGAGGGTTGAGGCGTGGGGAATGAGGAAATACTTCGTATACCATGCCGGGAACGTAGTAAGGTACAACCTTCTCAAGAAGCCGAAGGAGCAGTATGCTCCAATAAGGTAATGTATTCATCCTACCGAAAGTATGCTCTTAATATATGGCGCACTGCACACGCTGGCTGGCGTAAAGTTGTCGATGTTGCAGATCTGCGCCGTGAAGACATCTGCGCTGCCGATCACTGACTGCGACAGCGTCGTACTCGGATTGCCTATCTGCGATATTATGTACTGCCAGTTGTGGTTGTCGAGGAGTCCCGGAGGGAAGTTCGCGCCGCTCTGCGCTGACCTGTTCCCGAAGTCTATGAATGGAATCCCTCCCGTGTCATACGCATTCTCCGCGGCGGTCTCCCATGCAGCTGGCGTCTGTAGGGGCTGGTAAGTGTTCGTCAGCGTTTCAACCTCTGCGAAGCCGATGTAGCTGCTCTGGTAGGTCGTGTTCGTAAAAGTGAATGTAGGCGTCGACGGATAAACGTCGCTTGTTGATGATGTCATGTAATCCAGGCCGGAGATGCTGCCGAACCTCATTAACGCGATCGCAAGGCCCCACCTTCCCGCTGCGCAGTAGGGGCAGTAGTCCGCGCCTATGTACAGGACGGCGGGCTTTCCATCTATCGTGAGGTTCTTTCCGTGTATCTTTGCCGGATATGTGGCGACAGCACCGGTGCCAATCTGGTCAGCGAGCGTCATGTTGCTCGCTATGCTCTCAAGGTTGGCGAGATCTGTGCTGGAAACCGGGACGTTATCATATTTTATCAGGCTGCTGTTGCCTCCGCTTGAACTCCAGTCATACCAAAGCAGCGCGGCTACTATCACGATTACAAGCACCGCCGTACCTATCTTCATGTTTTTTGATACCATTTAACTGCCTGTTTGCTGTTTCTGCTTTGGAGTAAGTATGTCAAGCCTGAGCCTCTGCGCAAGAGAATAGACCCTGCTCCTGTAGTGATATATGACATAACCAATTATAAGGCTTATTATTGCTCCTGCTATCACGTCAGTAAGATAGTGCTGACCGAGATACACCCTTCCGAAGAGCATTATGACAAGCCATACTACGTAAAGCACCTGCAGTATCCTATACCTCCTAAGGAAGAGCACCAAGCCCGTCAGTGTTATAGCATGATTGCTCGGGAATGCGAATCCGCTTTCGCATACCGGATGGTTTATCCACGACAGGGAGGGGAGGGAGCAGGGCCTTGCTTCCTGAAATATATACTTCAGCACTTCGCCCAGCGCGAACAGCACTACCGCAGCAATGACGAAGGAGTACACGTCATTGTCCTTCTTCCATATCAGATACAGGACTAGGAATGGCAGTACTATGAAAAAGCTTTCTGCGAAGGGTACCATTATCGCATTCAATGCAGGGCTTGCTATGCTATTCACTGCCTGGAACGCCCAGATGTTTATCCCTGTCTGCGAGGGATTGAACAGCATTAATATTAAAGTTGCCAACATGAGTAAGACCACTCCTTTAGCACAGATAAGAGTTAAATATATTTATAGCTCTGCTCTATAACATATGTACCTGCTTGGGGTTGTAGCGTAACCTGGCAGCGCGGCTGGCTCCAGATTTTATAAATTGCAGATGAGCGCTCCGGCGCGATGATGAGAATCTGGAATTATGATTATAAATGAAGAAACCAGCAAATCCGGGTTCAAATCCCGGCGGCCCCAAATCACTTATTGAATGACAGCATACGTGGATGTTAAACCGCCAATATGGAGGCATCCCTGAAGAAGTTGTGCATATGGGCCTGCCTGCTTGAAATCGCAACGAAATTAAAGGTTTGCAGGCAAACTTAGCTGAGTGGAATGTTAGAAGTTGCGCTGGTATTCATATTCTTCGCGGCAGTCGCCTTCCTCGGATTCATAATCAACGCGCTGTTCTACAAGTTCAAGGTAAGCAAAGTACTTCCGCTCATGCTCATAGGAATCCTCGTCGGTCCCCTATTCCATTTCATAAACACCGGACCCGGCAGCCTTGCCTCCCTACTAACCCCGTATATCGCAGCGATAGCCATAGCATTCATACTTTTTGACGTGGGGCTGAACATGGAGGCCGGGAAATTGAGAAGCGTGTTCGCAAGGGCCACCCTGTTCACCATAGCGCTAGAGACAGCCACGGGAATAGGCGCTGCGGTATTCGCATATTACATATTCGGCTGGACGCTCCTTGAAGCGTTCATCTTCGGTTTTGCAGTTGCGGGCCCGAGTAGCATAGTGGTTCCGAGCCTTATGAGCGTGGTCAGGGCGAAGGTCGACTTGAAGACGGTGCTGACGTATGAAAGCGTTGCATCAGACCTTCTCCAGCTTATAGTGCCTCTTATTCTGATAGGACTGATACTCAACCCGATAACCAACCTCTCCGAGGTGGCGTACTTCACCTTTACCGTAATCTTCGGATCTATACTTCTTGCCGTGGCATCGGCGCTTTTCTGGCTCTATATAATGAACAGGTACAGGCAGCAGAGCAGGCTCTACAGCTGGATGCTCACTGTGACTATGATAGTCGCAACGTACGGCATAGCAGAGGCGCTCGACCTTGAGGGCGCAATAACCGTTTTCGTATTCGGCTTGGCATTCGCCACGATAGGCGGGGTTGACCATACCGATAAGGGCAGCATGCTCAACGCAAATGTGTTCAAGAAATTCGCCCTGCTTGGAGGCGTCAAGCACATAAAGAACTACCAGAGGGAGATAGTTTTTGTAACGAACACGTTCTTCTTCGTTTATATAGGGATGCTGCTCAACCTGAGCGGGATAACTCTTTATCTATTGCTTGCCGCGATTGCGATAACCGCGGGCATGGTGCTGCTGAGGTTTGCCTTCTCTCCGATGGTCAGGAAGTATTACGACAGCGACCTCCCTTTGAAAAAGGCAGAATCCCTGCTGGTCTATTTTGACGTTGCAAGGGGCATATCCCCGATCATCATTGCTGTTGTCCTTATAACCGACGGCATAAATATACCGGGCCTGCTGACCATGATATTCCTCGTCGTGCTGTTCACCAACATAGTTTCAACGATCGGGATATGGATTGCATACATGGGCGGGGGTGGTCTTGGTGACACGATGGGAGCAACAGCCCAAAAAGGCCAGGAAAGGCTGGCGGCAAAGGGCTAAATATTATTTCCGATACTATCGTTTTCTGGTTATATGACAGAAATAGGCCTTGACCAGAGAAAGGTTGGCGATGCTGTTGCTGCTGCAAAGGGGAACGGTGGGTCTTTTTCCGCTTGGGAATTTACTAGCGCAGAGAAAGCGCTGATGCTCAATGCGCAGGTCCTCAGTTTTGTCGCCAATGCGCCGGTAGACAGGGCATCTGCATTTCCAATTAAGGAGGATGAGCTACGCGGCCTGCTTTCCGATCTGCTCCAGAGAGATTTCATCAGACTACTCAAGGAGAGCGGGCTTTCCCAGTTCTCGAAAACAAGGCCGATGCATGTAGGCAAGCAGAGCGTAACAGGTGGAAAGACGGCATTCAACGTTGAGCTTGTCGATTTCTCCGTGAAAGTCTTGGAAGGGCTGCGGGAGTTCAGGGCCAAGGTAAACATGAGGCTCGGGGAGAACCCGGGCAATATGCACCTTTACGAGCTGCAGTATGATTTGAGCCTGCTTTCTGAAGCTGCCGAGTGCGCGATAAAGGCGCTGCAGGAGGGGGCCTTCTGGAAATCGAACGATCCAATAAAGCCCCTGTTCATCCCGCTTGTGGAGCTACAGTGACCCAATCCTTGTCCCGCTACGCATTTTCATTACTCCTTCGAACTTCTCTAGGTTACCTATCTGGGCGGTGCGCCCTCCGTTCTTGATGAATTCAAGGCATGCCTCAAGCTTAGGCTTCATCGTTCCCTCTTCGAAGGAGTCTATACTCTTTGCCAGCTCCTCCGCAGATATCTTCACTATCCTTCCATTCATCCTTTCATGGTCCGTGTAAACATAATCCACGTTCGTGAGTATCACCATCCTCTTCGCCTTGATCGAGTTAGAGAGCAGCTGCGTCGTGCTGTCCTTATCTATGACTGCCTCCGCGCCCATGTGCGCTTTCCCTGAATTAAAAACAGGTATTCCTCCTCCGCCGCAGCATATCACGATGTCACCCCTTCGCGCGAGAGCTTCTATCTCATTTATCTCCAGTATCTCAAGCGGCCTCGGCGATGGGACGACCCTCCTATATGCCCCTCCCATCTTTGCGTAATGGAATTTCTCCTCATTAAGTTCATTTTCGAGATGCGCCTTTGTGTAGAAGGGCCCTATCGGCTTCGTCGGCTTCTCGAAAGCAGGATCTTTCCTGCTCACCAGGACATGGGTGATTATTGTGCTCACTCTTTTCCTGGAACCAAGCCTTTTCAGCTCGTTGCTGAGCTCGAGCTCCAGCATCGAGCCGATCATCGCCTGCGTCTCAGCATTTAGTATATGCAGAGGAAGCTTTGGTATCTTGTCCTTCGCAAAGAAGTTCCTGAGGAACTCGTCTCCCACCTGTGGTCCGTTTCCGTGGGTTATGATAAAGCCGTGCCTGCTCCTAACCATAACCTTTGCAAGTCGCCATGCAGTCCCAGAGATGTTCTTCATCTGCAGATGGAACGACGGCTTCTCGCCCTTCTGCAGCAGGGCATTCCCGCCGAGCGCGACAACAATCACATCCATGAGAAGGTCTCATATCGCAGCCTTTTATACGTTGCCTGCGCACTCCTGCACAATTGTCAAACTGCCGGGAAATCCGTAAATATCCCCTAAATGCGTAAGTATTTCCTATGCTGCTGATATATCATGGCGATGCGATCACAGGTCCTTTCACCGGACTGGAGTGCGGGAGACGCGAGATACTCTGCATTGAAGGCGATCATCGACGAGATAACGAACTGCTCCGACTCTTACATGTCGATGGCGCTCGGGGTTCTCATGCAAAGGCCGGAGATAAGGAAACATATCGATGGCGGAGTAATGCCATATCTGTATGCCGCTGGCCTGCTCAGCTTTGCAGGGAGGGAGATAACGGACGAGAGCCTATCGAAGCTCCTCAAGGTTATAGGAGTAAAGCCGGACCGGAAGCTTCTCGATATAATAATGGAGAGCGGAGTGAAGAGCCATCTTGTTTACATTTATTCCTTCTACTTCCTCCTCGCTAGCAACATAAATCCAAGCGCCGACAGTATCATGGAGACGGTTTCTGCCCTCGGGCTGAGGCCGGACAGGGAGAGAGCGGAGGAGACGCGGGCTCTCTGCCTTAAGTCGCTGAACAGGTAATCGGAAGGATAGGAGTTGCGTCCATACGACATCGCAATCAGCTATAAATAGTTTCATTCCCATTTCTCTTTCTCTGCGCTGCCAGGGGATGACTTTCTTGAAGAGAGGATGCTTTTTCTTTGAAGAGGCTAAGGAGCACTGCGGTGTCGCAGCCATATCCATAAACACAGAACATGCGACTGGCGCCATCTACAATAGCCTGCTCGCGCTCCAGCACAGGGGGCAGGACTCTGCAGGCATCGCTATGCTGATAGACCGCGATGGCACGCAATCTAAGCTTGAAGGAATTGGATCGTCCGGCGAAGAGAACATGCACGAAATCAGGATAAAGCTGGTCAAGGGGCTTGTCTCAAACTTCAGGGAGAGTTGGCTTGGGGACATGAAGAGCAGGGTGGGTATAGGGCACGTAAGGTACTGCACCGCTGGTTCTCCAGGCCTTGATGACGCGCAGCCTGTCCTGATCAACTGCGACAACTTAAGGATTGCACTCGCATTCAACGGCAATGTGGCAAATGTGAAGGAGCTGAGGAAGATACTGGAAGCGGACCACGATTTCATTGGTGATGGAGATGGCGAGATACTCGCCGCGCTGTTCGCTGTGCAGATGAAAAAAGAGAAGAGCATTGAGAAGGCTTTCACCGCTATACATGAAAAGGTCGATGGCGCATACTCGATAGCTGTCGTAACTTCTGATGGCGATCTCGCCGCATATAGGGACCAGTATGGAATAAGGCCGCTCAGCATAGGCATCAGCGATGAGGGAGTGATGTTCGCATCCGAGAGTGTCGCGCTCAGGGTCAATGGATTCGACGCTGTAAGGAGCCTTAAGCCGGGAGAGCTCGTAATAGTTAAGGACGGGAGCGTGGAGTCGAGGCAGATAGCAAGCCTTCCATCTGCAAGTCACTGCATGTTCGAATACGTTTACTTCAGCAGGCCTGACAGCATATTGGACGGCGTGCCTGTCTCTGATGTAAGGTACAGGCTTGGCATGGCACTTGCAAGGAGGAACGTGGCTGACGTTGACGTGATAGTCCCAGTGCCGGACACGTCTAGGTCGGCTGCGGAGGGAATAGGCGCAGTCACCGGAATCCCGGTCAGGGAGGGCCTGATAAAGAACAGGTATATAGGAAGGACTTTCATAATGCCTACGCAGGAGCAGAGAGAAAGGGCTGTCAGGATCAAGCTCAATCCGGTCGCATCTGTGCTTGATGGGAAGAGAGTGCTGCTCGTTGATGACAGCCTTGTCAGGGGCACAACGTTAAGGAACATAGTTGCAGAGGTGCGAAGTGCAGGGGCGAAGAGCGTTGATGTCTGGATAACTTGCCCTCCGATAATATCGCCGTGCTTCTATGGGGTGGACATGTCGAACCACAAGCAGCTGGCCGCCGCAAACATGGGTGTGGAGGAGATAAGGAGGAGTATAGGTGCAGACCACCTTGTTTACCAGAGGATTGAGGAGCTTAAGGAGGCGATAGGCCTCGGCGAAAACATCTGCGCTGGCTGCCTCACTGGAAAATATCCAACGCCATTGGCACAGAGGCTGTCTGAGAAATCGAAGAGTATGCCTCTGGTGGGAAGGTACACGGAGCTGTGACTGCCTCGCTCTTTTATATTTTTCCTGACACTAGCTAATGGCGGTTCGGTGATAAAGCTAGTCATATTCGATATTGGAGGAGTACTTGTCGACTTCATGGAGGAGATGTACATACACTATCTCCACGACGAGATCATGCCTGCCATATCTGTGAGGAGGCTCGAGAAGTTCATAATGCCGCTGATGCAGCTCATGGATTTCGGGGTGCTTTCCGTGCCGGAACTGGAATCGATGGTGTCGAAGCACTTCAAAATCGACGGGCTAAACCTGAAATGGGTACAGGGCTACAGGAAGCTGGCAAAGCCGAGGATGAGGGAACTTGAGGAGCTGAATGCAATCAACAAGAGATACAGGACTGTTATTCTGTCCAACATAAGCTACAGCAGGTATGCGGAGATACAGCGCAGCTACCTGAAGATGGTCGAAGTAAAAACAAGGTACTTATCGTGCGAGCTGAGGATGAGGAAGCCAGACCCGCACATATACGAATACGTGCTGGAGAAGGAAGGCGTAAAGCCTGAGGAAGCGGTGTTCGCCGACAACCAGATAGAGAACGTGATAGGAGCTGAGAAGGTTGGAATCAACGCAGTCTGGTACAGGAACCACAGGAAGCTTATGCGCGACCTCAGGGCACTCGGCGTAACGCCGTAGGTGAGCGCGTGTCCGGCTTCTTTGAGCGCCTTTTTGCAGGGAGGTGGATAGCAGGGCCAGGGGTAGAGGATGCGCTTCGCGAAGCAAGAAGGTTGAACAGGCTTGGAATCGCCGCAATAATAAATTATCTCGGGGAGGAGTACCACAGGAGGAATGTTGTTGACGATGCTGTGAAGACGTACATCAGGCTGATAAGGGAAATAGGAAAGCGCAAGCTGAAAGCGGACATATCAACAAAGATAACAGAGCTGGGGGATCTTATCGACAAGGGGCTTGCCGAGGAGAATTACTCGAAGATTGTTGATTTCGCATCGAAAAACGGCGTCTTCGTCTGGCTTGATATGGAGGAGCACCGGTTCGTTGATGACACATTCAGGCTCTATGTGTCTAAGGTGAAGAAGGGGAACACTGGAATCTGCATCCAGTCCTATCTGAGGAGGAGCCTTGGCGACATAAAGCGGCTTCCGGGCGGAGCGACAATCAGGCTTGTAAAGGGCGCGTACTCGGAACCTGGAAGGATTGCGTTCCAGACGAGAGAAAAGACTACAGAGAACTATTCGGTCTTGATGAGCTATGTATTCAAGCATTTCGACAGGTTCACTATTGCAACACACGACACATCGCTTCTGCAAAAAGCGATAGAAGCGAACAAAATTAGAAGGAAGAATGTCACTTTTGCGATGTTGAAGGGCGTGAGGAGCAACTATGCGAGGAAACTTGCAATTGATGGAATGAAAGTCTCGGTGTATGTGCCATTCGGGAAGGAGTGGATCCCCTATTCCTTCAGGCGCCTCAGGGAGGCGGGCAACCTTAAGCTGATTTTCCGGTCTGTTTTTGGAGGATAGGCGGCACGCTCAGAATCAGGCTCTTAATAGTACGAATGCCAGCATAAGCTTCGGATATGTATCTATTGCATCGATGTTTGTCCGTATTTTATCCATGCCATTCACTACGCATAGGCATTTTGCTTCTGCTTAATTTATTTGGCGCATTCCTGGCGCCTCCGTGCATGTGTTATTTGCGCATTGATTATTTATTACTTTATCCCGAATGTTAATTGTAGTGATTTGCATGGCAATCGACTCCATAGACTATTCATCGATTGAGGACAGCAACAAAGACGCGCTCGGGGACCTTGAGCCTATTGAAGAAAGGGAAAAGGTTGCTGTGAAGAAAGATGAGAACATAGCTGCTGCTCCGCATGCAAGCGCAGACAGTGAAGGCATCGCCTCATTTGACAAGTTTGCAGTGCTCGATATAAGGGTTTCGAAGATCCTTGAGGTTGATGATGTCGCAGGTGCGAAGAAGCCGCTCTACAAACTCAGGGTAGACCTTGGGGAAGTGTTGGGAGTAAGGACGATTGTCGCAGGAATCGCTGCATACTACTCAAAGGATGAACTCGTAAACAGGAAGATAATAGTGATAGCAAACCTCGCACCCCGCTCGATAGCAGGTATAATGTCACAGGGCATGCTTCTCGCAGCAGAGGACGGGGACGCAGTTTCACTCCTGCAGCCGGACAGGGACATGAAAGTCGGAAGCAAGATTGGATAGCTGTCAGGAATAGCTGCCGATCTTCTTTATCTGCTGGTCTGTCAGCTTCTCAAATATCGGCTTTGGCTCCAAGCCTAGATTTAGGACCGGCATTTTCTTAAGATCTTCGAATTTCGGGTCTCGCTCTATTCCAAAATACGCCAGCGCCGCCCTGCTGGAATCTGGAGTGAACGGGAAAAGAAGGATCCCTGTATAATATGCAATCTTTGCAAGCAGGTTCATTATTGTTGAGAAGTCCTTTGCCGCACTCTTGTCATCTTTTGCCGCCTTTGCAAGCACCCATGGCGCCTTTTCGCTCATGTAAGAGTTTCCCAGGTCAGCAATCTCCACGACCGTCTTGAGCGCATCCCTCAATTCTATGTTTTTGAAGTGTTTTGTGTACTTACTATAAAGTTCATCGAGCTTGCCAGCTACTCCTTCATCGATCTCAACCCGGCTGTCAAATATTTCCCGATTTGTCTTTATCAGCATAAGTACTCTTTGGAAAAGATTTCCGATTTTTCCATTTAGCATCTTATTTACCGCTTCTGCAAAGCCGTCCGTAGTGAAATCTGTGTCGGCATTCTCTGGAGCTATGGCCATCAATGCAAATCTCCAATAGTCTGGGTTCTTTACGACAGACAGGGCCTGCTCTAGGTCCATGCCGACTCCTCTGCTCTTCGAGAATTTCTTCCCTTCCCAGTTTAGGAACTCATACGATCTGATAGTATTTACCATGGAAAATCCAAGATTGGCGCCTAAAAGTGTTGCTGGGAAGAATATGGTATGGAAAAAGATGTTGTCCTTCCCCATAAATTGTATGAGTTTCGTTTCTTCGCTCATCCAGTAATTTTCCCATTTTGAATCCTGCCACTCCTTTGTTATTCCTATATATGCTATTGGTGCATCAAACCAAACAAATAATGTTTGATCCTCAAATCCCTTTAATGGCACAGGGAAGCCCCATTTGCTGTGCCGACTTATGTCTCTCCTTTTTAATCCATTTTTGAAATATTTTTCGGATTCGTTTATTGCATTTCTGCTCCAATTGAACTTTGACCTTTCTTTTACAAATTTTTCAACTTGGGGCTGCAATTTCGCTAAATCTATTGCTATATTTTTGGTTTTTTTGAATACTATCTCCCTTTTACCGCACAAGGTGCAATAAGGTTCTATAAGATCTTTTGGGTCAAGAATGCTAGAACAATTGTCACATTGGTCTCCTCGTGCTTTTTCAAAGCCGCAAACAGGGCATTTGCCTTCTATATAGCGATCGTAAAGAAACAATTTGTCAAAATTGCAATATGGCAAATCTTTTTGCACTTCCTCAATATAGCCATTCTTATTAAGTGCATTGAATATTTCATATGTTATTTCTTTATTTTGTGCGGTGTGTGTGTTTCCATAATAGGTAAAGTTACACCCAAATGATTCAAATAGCAATTTAATCTCTTCGTGCATCTTACCTGCGATTTTTTCGGGCGTAGTTTTTTCTCTTATCGCTTGGATTTCTATAGCTGCTCCATGGACATCAGAACCGCATATAAAGATGACGTCGTCTCCTTTCATGCGAAGATAATTGGTGTAAATGTCTGCGGGCAAAACAGATCCGACAAAATTCCCAAGATGCGGTAGCGAATATATGTATGGTAATGCCGATGTTACTATAATTTTACTTATTCAATCACCTTTTCCTTTAAACCATTCTTTTACTGATACTGTTTGCCTTAATCCATCTTTATGTTTAATTTCATTTTCTACTAAAGCCATGAGTTTAAGCATTTCAGACTTTTTATTCAAGGCAAGAGTGTGATGGTTATGTCTATAAGGATAGTCTTGCGAATTTAAAGTTCCTTTGCGTTTATCGTGGTATATATAGAAGTTTTCTAATCCAAAGTTTAGTAAAGCTTTCTGGGAATCCTTGAGTAAGCTTAAATTATAATTGCCCAGCGAAAATCTGGGCCTGTGCACTTCCGCATCCTGAAATTTCGTCAAGATTTATTAATCTTGCCGTATGCTTACATTACATTGGTGCTGCGTCTGTTTTAAATATCAGAAAGGGGGAAGAAGTAATGCGTTTGCGCACCGTCTTGTGGGCAGTAGTGTGGTATTATGGCTGATCCTCTAGTAGAGGCGATAAAGGCAAGGTTCGATGACTTTCTCGAACGCTATTATAGGGAGAAGATCGACAGCATCGTCATTTCTTATCCTCAAAAGAGAAGCCTTATGGTCGACTTCAAGGACCTCAGCAAGTTCGATCCAGAGCTTGCGCAGGAGCTGGCCGATAAGCCAGACCTTGTGATAGAGGCAGCGAACGAGTCGCTGGCAGGGAAGCTTTCCGATGTGGATACTGCGGGCAACGATCCGCACGTGCGGTTCTTCGGCCAGAACATTAACACCCCTCTTGTTATGGACGTGGGTTCATCGTTCATAGGAAAAATGATGATGGTGGACAGCCTGGTAGTCAAGAGAAGTGAAATCAACCCGAAGGCAAAGATCGATGCTTACAAGTGCTCCTACTGCGGGGCTGTATACAAGTTCAGGGCAGGGAAGGACGAGACGCTCGATATCTGCACGCAATGCAAGAGGAAGTCGCTGAAGCAGACTCCCGAGGAGAGCAGCTTCGTCAACCTGCAGAGGATAGCCGTGCAGGACCCCCTTGAGAGACTGAAGGGCAACTCCCCCACGTGGCAGCTTGAGGTGTGGCTGGAGGACGACCTAGTCAACACAGTCATACCCGGAGACATAATCGAGCTAACCGGAATCCTCAGGATAAGGCCGAGGAGGAACCAGCGTGGGAAGCTGGAGAAGAGCGTCTATACGATGTTCCTCGAGACCGTCTCTGTCGTTCCGAAGCAGAAGGAGTTCGCGGAGCTGACGATAAGCGAGGATGAGGAGCGGCAGATATTAGAGATAGCGAAGGACCCGAAGATCTTCGAGAGGATCTCGAAATCGATAGCGACTTCAATATACGGCTATGACGAGATAAAGCAGGCGGTCGCGCTGCAGCTGTTCGGAGGCACGCAGGGAAAGCTGCTCGTCGACGGAGGACAGATAAGGGCTGATATGCACATCCTTCTCATCGGTGATCCGGGAAGCGCAAAGACGAGAATCCTGCAGACCGTAGCCCACATCGTGCCGAAAGGAATTTACGTTTCCGGAAAGTCAGTCACTGGAGGCGGGCTCACTGCAATAGCGGAGAGGGACGAGTTCGCGGAAGGAGGGTGGGTGCTGAAGGCTGGAGCGCTCGTGCTTGCAAACGGCGGAATACTCGCTGCTGATGAGTTTGACAAGGTCGGAGAGGACGACCGTGCGTCGATGCACGAGGCCCTCGAGTCGCAGACTATCAGCGTAGCCAAAGCGGGAATCATAGCAACTTTCAATGCAAGGACCGCGGTCCTTGCCGCCGCCAACCCAAAGTTCGGGAGGTTTGACCCGCACCAATATCCAGTTCAGCAGTTTGACATACCGCCTACGCTCCTGTCCAGGTTCGACCTTATATTCCCGATAAAGGATATCATGGACCCAGAGCAGGATACGAAGATAGCGCAGCACATACTAATGCAGCACGAGGCTGCTGGCGCGAAGATATCAGATATCAGGAACGTCGCGCAGGTGGAGGAGCCGCCGATAAACGTTGAGTTGCTCAGGAAATATGTCGCATATGCAAAGAAGAACATCACTCCAAGGCTGACTGACTCTGCATCGAAGCGCATACAGGAATATTACGTTGAGTTGAGGAAGTTGGGGTTGAAGCAGGGAGCTACTCCCATAACTCCACGTCAGATTGAGGGGCTTGTCCGCATGGCTGAGGCGAGCGCAAAGGCGCGATTGTCTAGCATAGTGGAGGTCGCTGACGCAGAGCGCGCAATCTCGCTCACAGAGTTCATGCTCAAGACGCTTGCTGTCGATAGCACGAACAGGGTTGACATAGACACGATCCTCACTGGAATGCCAAGGGAAAAGGTCGACAGGATAAACAACATGATTTCGATAATCAGGAAGCTTGAGGAGGCGAGCGCAGGCAAGGGCGCAAGCTACACGCAGGTCATAGAGGAAGCGGTTCGCGCAGGCATGACAGAGGTTGATGCAAGGAAGCAGATAGAAGAGCTTGAGAAGATAGGCGACGTATTCACTCCGAAGAGCGGTGTGATAAAGTTAGTAAAGAAGGAAGGGGATTGAAAATAAAAATGAAAAGAAGGGGAAACGGCTATTAGCCGTATCCTATAATCGGTCCTTCGATTTTTGACTTTGGCGCACCATTCCCTTTCTCCCTTTTCTCCCATCTCAATATCTCGAAGCTAGGGTCGATGTGGGATAGCGGGGGATTGTAGTTTGGCGGATGGTGCCTTGTTCCCCTGTTCATCACTATACCATATACCGGAACCTCCCCAGCATGCGGGTTTCCCCTCTTCGGCATCTCCCTCGGTTCCTTTCGCAGATGCTGCTGCGGTGAAGATGTCCGGAATGATAGCCCGCTCTCGATTCCAAGCTCGAACTTCAGCTGCAGCGCCCTTCCGAATATGTTCGCCCTGTCTATCGCCCGTTTGTAAGTCGGAAGCTTTGCAACTCCTCCCCTCATAACCTCTCCAGGGGTGACCCTTATCTCAGCGTATTCGTCATTGTAGCTGAAGCTTATCTCGCTTCCTGCCTGTCTCCACATATAGTTGCCCTTCAGCAATGCTTCTATCTCCTTTGCCACCGCGGATTTGACGTTAAGCCTATAGACATAACCGCAGAAAAGGTTGCCGTCCTCTATCAGCACCTCTAATCTCTTCAGGTTGCCATCGCTCGTTTTTATGCCGCCCGTTGCCTCCATGAGGGCCAGCCATTCAGGCATGGGCATTCTAGCAGACCTCTGTTCTGTAGAGTCAGGTCTCGGCGCTGTGCCTAGCTCTGCCTGCGCACTGACATGTGCTATTGCTGCCTTTGTCGCAAGTCCAGTTCCATGGCCTGCTGTCTCGATTTTATGATCTGTCATTACAATCTACCTGAAAGAGCTTTCCTTATGGCTCATATTTAAGCAGCGCTTATAAGTGTGGCATGCGACGGACATGCTCACTTTGCAGTGCTTTTCTCCTTCCCGTTCTTTGAAGTGCTGTGAGAAAAGTATAGGTTGCTGACAGGCTCCAGCGCAGCGAGCAGACTGAGCGGGTCCTTGTCCCTCTCCAGCCCCCTTATCACAGTTTCTGCGACGGCGTTCGCCTTCTTCGGCTCTCGCTCAAGGCCGCCGACGACGCTTTCGAATACCTTCAGCAGCCTTGGCTGACTGCCTCTGAGTCCCTCGAGCAGGCCCCTCTTCGCGATCTCCTCTATCTTCGCAGATGCCTTGCTGATAAGAGGCTTGTCGAGTGTGCCCCTCAGCTTCGCAGACTGCTGCGTGTCATAGCTCTTCGCAAACCTGTCCATGAGCGCTAGCGCGTATCTCTGCGCCCTCTGGCTCTCCTTTAGTTCAAGCAGTATCGACCTTGCCGCTCTTGCAGCGTAGACAAAGCCTTCTTTGCCATCATTGCGCCTTTCGGAAACGGCGGACGCAAACTTGTACACTACGATGGGAAGGACGGTATTCTGGTTCGTCGCCTTTGCCACTGATGTACGCAATAGGATGAATTCAGGCGCCTCATTTCTCTTCGCTTCCTCCTTTCCTGCTAGGTTCATCTCCCTGATGAACACCTCCGCCATAGAAAACTCGCCCTTTATCGCAACAAGCGCCTTCTGCAACTCGTCAGAGGTTTCAGCTGCGCTCAGCAACAAGCTGGACCTTTTCAGGAGGTGTTCGCCAATCTGCATGCCAACTGTTCCGCTAACTAGCCCATCGAGTATGGCTTTCTTCCCCGCTATCACGCCCGATATCTCAGCCAGCTTTCCGATCGTTGATGAACTTAGGCTTGAGAGCGGAGCGCCAGTTACAAGGCCCTGCATTACCAGGACTTTCTGCATCCTGACCTTGCCTTCTATCACGCCTGCAATTGACCCCGTTTTCTCAGAATTGAGTGTTGCAATCGCCTGCTCCGCCTTCTGCATCGCCGCACTCAAATCCTGGAGCGACTTCGCACTATTGCAGAATTCATTGCCTGCATCCATGCCCTCTGCAGAAGCGATCTTCATGAGCGCTGCCTTCGCTTCCTCTGAAAGCCTGTTTATTATCAGCTTGACCACATCGTAAGTCGCAGTTCCTTTAAGTTTCGTCTCTATAGCAGAGACTGCATCCCTGTGCGCATCGAGTATCGATTTCACTATCGATAAGATGTCCGTGGAAGAGAACGCATCAAGCAGCTCTGCAATCTTCTCGCTGCCGTCCTTGTCGGCTGCCACAGCAACAGAGTTGAAAAGCTTTATCATTATCTCGACCACGTCGTTGTGGCCCTCCCTTCTGTGCTTCGAGAAGAGGTCGCTCTCCGCGAGAGTCGTAAAAGCATCCTGAATCTTCTGCATCACATTCTCGGAATATGCAGCATCAATGAATTTTATCTCGACTTGCAGGCCTTCTATCGTTCCGAGCTTTTCCGCATCGACAGCTATCTTGTTGTGCAGCACCTGCAGCAGATGGTAGCCGAAGCCCACGAGCGGCGTGTAAT
>JAJYDY010000027.1 GCA_021790455.1 Microcaldota archaeon
ATTCTTTGTACCTTTCATGTACTCGTGCAGGAAAAACATGCTCTCATAGGGGTATCTAGACTTATATATGTCAAAAACGTCGTTGAACTCCTTAAGCAGCTCCGAATCAAGGGTAAATGAAGATGCCCTGCAGAGGTTTGACAGACCCTCGCAGAGTGCCTTGACCTGCTGCCTGTATATTCCCTCCTTGGTGCTCTCGCTTACCTGCATATCCGGATAGGACACGGGAAATCTCGTCCCATCATCATCCATCATTATCGGCATATTGCTTTGCCTTACCTCCTGCAGTTTCAGCGCGTCTAGCACTGAATTCTCTGCCTTCCTGATAAGATTCTTGTATTTTTCAACGAAGCTCTCGGTCAGATAAACACCCGATTTATGAATTTGGATTTTTTAAATATTTATGCATTATGCATTTGGAGCATGAGAAGCAGGCTTACCTGCGGAAAATCAGCTCCTTGTTCCTCTTCTCAAGTATCTGCAGCGCCTTGTTGAAACCAGCATCCATTATCTGCAGCGACTCGTGGATCGATTTTGCGCCCTTGGACGATGCGAGTGCATCCTCCAGCACAGATACGAACTTGCTTACCGTGGTGGTGTAGTCGGATCCCGCAAGCACGGGTGCCATGTACTCCATTTTGAGCAGGTTTTCCTGTGCATATCCCGCTATCTTTTTCTTGCAAAGGGACTTCCATGATTCCGGTGCCGTAGTGAAGATGTCGAAGATTCCAATTGACTGGTCAACGAAACCCCTTACGCTGTTGCGAAGAGCAGTCCTTATAACTGTGACAGGCTCTATGTTTCCGGATGGTTCCCGCGCCTTGTTTGACTCCATGCTATCGGTAACTCAGGAGCGCACAAGATATTTATGCTTTTTCAGATGGCGATATACGATTTCGCCCTGCGTATCAGGAGTACAAGTCATTCGATGTATATGCTGTCGATTTTATTGAAATCCACCATCCCCTCTATCGAGGTGCCATTGCCGAAGAACAGCTGGAGCGATGCGATGAGGGACTCGCGCAGCTCTTCTGAAAGGTCGGTGGCGTTCCGTATCTCGTTCAGGTTAACGTCGGATTCGTCAACGGAGAGTATGACGCTGATGCCGCCGGCGGATCCGGTCCTCGAGAGCAGGAGCTCTCCGACTATCCTGCAGCTCTCATCGTAGCCCTGGCTTACCCTGCTGCTAATCACTATGAACGGCTTTGCCTTCCTTTCACCTTCAGCTACCCCGAGCCAGAAGAGGCGGCCCGTTTCCTGGTTCTGCGGCAGCACGGCTATCTTAACGTTTATGCTATCCGGAACCATTCATGCACCCCTGTTTGCCCTCTTGTGCGCTGCAACTCCTATTATCAGAAGCGCTATGATCAGTATCACAAGCACAGCGATAAGCTCCTCGACGGATACTCCTGACACATAGGGGGTAGGTGAAACAGAAGAGCTCTGCACTGTAGTAGATGGTGGTGGGATGGTGGTGGTGGCTGTGCTTGTAACAGTCGATGTTGAAGTGCTCGGCACGGTAGACGTGGTCACCGAGGTTGTTGGGGCTGGCTGCTTGTATTGACCACTTGGAAGTATGTATTCGTTGTAGTTCTCGGTACCTGTGGTCACTAGCGCTCCGGTTGGAGATGATACGACAGTAAGGTCCGTAGCGCCTTCAGCGGTATCGCTCCCGAATGTCAAGTATGAGGGAAATGGAAGGAGCTTGCCTCCTGACTCATAATACAGCGATATGGATGACAGCATCCTGCTGAAATATGATACCTCGCCATTTGAACTGCCCCCGAATACAAGCTCGAAATCGTACGGATTGCCGTTCCCTGCCTCATAGTATGGCGTTGACAGCAGGTATGCTGAGCTTGATGGCACGCTTATCGTGACGTTGTCGTAGTAGGTTACCTGACCGCCATTGATATAGCCGAAGTGCACCACAGGCGTGCCTGCATTCTGAGTCACTGATGTGACGAGCGTTACATTAATCGGAAGCGAATACGCTTTTGCGTAGGTCTGATAAGCATATATCCTCTGTTTAACGCCGGAGGGGGTGGGAAAGCTGAGCATTGAGCCGCTTCCAGACACCGTGGATCTGGACACGCTTGCATCTTCGGACGATGCATTCCAGACGTTGTCGTTGTACGTATACTGCATCGAGCTCGTATTCAGCGAAAGCACGTTCTGCACCCAGTATGTGCGGTTGCCGTAAGGTGATATTATGCGAAGCATTGCGTTAAGCTGCAAACCGGCACCGTACTGCGACGAGTTTACGGGAGGAGTTGCGTTGAAGGCGCTTATGCTGTTTATCGTCGCCTTGCCGACGAGCTCATCGGTCTTGACGGGCACGGGGGATATTCCGGCTGAGTCGAACTTGAGCCCGTAGTATACCAGCCCTACCGAGAGGCCGTGCTGGGTGAAATTTAGCGGATTGACAAGCGACGGCGAAACGCTGCTGAAGACGTATATTTTCGAGCTTCCGCTCGGGATTATTGTGGCGTTGTACACACCCCTGTTGGCGAAGGTAGACAGGCCGCCTGCGTTCTGGTCCGTCTCTACGTACTGCCCCTGGGAGAGTATGTTCAAAGGGGTGCTGCCAAGGTATGATATATTGACCAGGCTGTAATTCAGGAGGTAAACGCTGTAGTTGAAGCTCCTTGAAGCGTAGTAGGTTTTAGGGTTATGACCCTGCTGAACGTAGAAGGAGTAGCTTACAGGGTTGCTGTATGCGTACAGTATCACGTAGTAGTCACCACGGGAGAGGTTGAAAAGGTCCATTCCAGATGAGGAAACTGTGGAGTTATACAGCGTGGTGTACGCTCCCCCATTGCCGTAAGCTGCAAACTCGCTTGCCGGTATTATTGTGAGCACTGAAGAATTGCTCACGTTATAGTATACACCCAGGCTGAAACTTGATGAGGAGTTGACTGTGTAATACGTATAGTACGATTGCGGTATGTATCCAGCTGCTGCAATGCCTGAAGAAGCGATGATTGCAAGGACCGAAATCGCCAGGGCAAATCCCAATCTGTATGCCATAGGGTATTTTCTCCGCAATAGTTTTAATTAGTTTGCCAGAGGGCACATTACTCGCTAAGCCCCTCCATTACCTTCCTGACGAACTCAGCCTCCGGAGCCGCACCAACAAAACTTGCTGCGCCGTTCACCACTATGTGCGGCACGGAGGATACCGAATACCTGTTGGAAAGTTCGGGAAACTCGGAGGATTCAATCATGGTTGCGGTCACGTTGGGGCTCTCTATAGCCATCTGGTGCGCCAATCTTACAGCGGAGGGGCAGTAGGGGCACATAGGCGTAACGAACACCTTTATGTCTATGTGCTTGTTGTTGCGCTTGAGAAGCTCTTTTGTGGCGCCTGACAGGGATGTGCTGCCGTTTGACACATCGATTATGTCGCCGAGCAGGCTGGAGAACTCATACCCGGAAGGTATGCCGTAGTAGTGTAGGTTGTATATCCTCTTGCCGCCTATGACAAGCGCTGGGACCTCTTCTATCCCGAGGAATTTTGCCTCTTTTGAATTAGCCGATATGTCATAGACAGTGAGTTTCAGCCTTGCATCCATGGCTGACAGCTCTTCAAGCAGCCCCTTTGTCTGGGTGCACGTCTGGCAGTCATGTGGCGAAATGAACAGCATCAGATTCACCTCCCCCGAGAGCTTCTTCGAGAATTCAGCTCTCACTTTCTCAGTTGTCTCCTTGTCTATTATTGGCATGTTATCTCCTTAAAAATCCAGCATTGATTTTATGACAGTGAAATGTTTATACTTTGCCGCTTCGGCATTTTACTGAACTATCTCTTCTGCACTGCTGAACGCAGCGCCACGAACAAGTAGCCCCTGTATTTTATGTAGAGCACAAGGATTGATGCGACGGTAACCGTCATTACCTCCAGCATTATAAGGTAATCGCCTATGACAAGGAAGTTGCCAGAGTACTCCACGTTCCTGGTGTAGAACAGCGTAGCAAATGCCACTATAAAGTCGAGGGCCACGGATGCGTAGGCTATTCTTCGTATGAGGTCCTCTATGTGCTTCATTAACATCCTTTCCCTGTACTTGTAGCGCATCATGGTTGGACCCGTTTAAAAATTGGAAATGCTGCTTAAAAGCTTTTCCCGCAAAATTTTTTGCGGAACTGCGCAAAACTTGGTGCATGGCGCCTAGCTGCGGTAGGTTTAAAGACTTATCTGTTAAATTAATCAGGAGCCTGAGTACATGCCAAAAGCTCACCTTTATCTGAAGGATGGAAGCGAATTTGTTGGTGATGTTTTCGGCGCACCGGCTGATGCGGTCGGAGAGCTTGTTTTCACAACTGCAATGAACGGGTATAACGAAAGCTTTACGGACCCGTCATATAGGGGGCAGATCCTTGTCATGACCCACCCGATGGTGGGCAACTACGGGGTCCCGAAGCCCTCCTACTTGAAAGGCATACTCCGCAATTTTGAGAGCGAGAAACCGACGATAGAGGGCCTTGTGGTGAGCACGCTCACAGAGGATTCCAAATGGAACTCAGCGGAGAACCTGGACGCATGGTTGGAGAGACACGGAGTCATAGGCATACAGGGGGTCGACACGCGCGAGCTCACCATCAGGATAAGGGAGCACGGGTCAATGAACGCGGTCATATCTGCAAGGAAGCTAAGCATGAAAAGACTCAACGAGCTGTTTTCCTGGGAATATGGGTCTGCGGACCTTGTAGGAGAGGCGAGCACCGGCAGAGTAATCGACTACGGGGGCAAAGGAAAGAGGCTGGTTGTGTTCGACTACGGGCTGAAGCACGGCATACTTGAAAACCTCTATTCAAGAGGCTTCCATATTATAAGAGTTCCTGCATGGACTAGGGCGGAAGCTGCGCTATCATACAATCCGGACGGGATAGTGCTCACCAACGGGCCTGGGAACCCCGCGCTCCTTGGAAGCAACGCTAAGGAGGTGGCGGCGCTTCTTGAGTACGGATTGCCTACCCTCGGCATATGCCTCGGCCACCAGCTGGTTTCTATGGCTCTCGGGATGGATGTCAGGAAAATGAAATTCGGACACAGGGCGATAAACAAACCTGTCATAGACCTGAAGCTCAAGAAGGCTTATATAACGACGCACAATCACGGCTATGCGCTTTACTCTGTTGAATCCGGCAGTAAGGTAAAGGCGCGCTTCGTGAGCCCTGACGACGGAATAGTTGAAGGGCTTGAAGGCACAAACAGGAAACTGCTGACAACGCAGTTCCACCCGGAGGCGAGGCCTGGAACTAATGACGCCCTATTCATTTTCGATGAATTTGCAGGGATGGTTTAAAATGAGGAAGAGCTACAGGAAGATCCTGGTGATAGGGAGCGGCCCGATAAAGATAGGCGAGGCTGCCGAGTTTGACTACAGCGGCAGCCAGGCGCTGAAGGCGCTGAGAGAGGAGGGCATAAAGAGCGTCATAATGAACCCGAACGTTGCGACTGTGCAGACGACGCACACGATGGCGGACAGGGTGTACCTCCTGCCGCTCAGGAGGGAGTTCGCCGAAAAGGTTATACTGGAGGAGAAGCCTGACGGGGTCATGTTCGGGTTCGGCGGGCAGAGCGCGCTGAACCTCGGATACGACATGTATAAGTCAGGCTTCCTGAAGAAGCACGGGGTGGACATACTTGGCACGCACATGGAAGGCATAAACGACGCGCTGTCTAGGAGCGCGTTCCACAGGCTCATGGAGAAACGTGGCATACCTGTGCCGCCGAGCGGAAGCGCGAAAAACATGAAGGAGGCGCTGCGCAAGGCTAAGGAAATAGGATACCCTGTAATGATGAGGGTAAGCTTTAATCTCGGAGGAAGGGGCTCATTCGTAGCTGGGAGCGAGGAGAAGCTCGCGCCCGAACTCGACAGGGCGTTTGCGCAGAGCAAAGTCAGCGAGGTGCTCATAGAGAAATACCTTGACGGGTGGAAAGAGCTCGAATACGAAATAGTAAGGGACGCGGACGGCAACTCCGCTGCGGTAGCCTGCCTGGAAAACCTTGACCCGATGGGAGTGCACACGGGCGAGTCGACGGTCGTTGCGCCGCAGCAGACTCTAGACAACCAGGAATACCAGGAGATGCGCAGCGTCGCGATAAGGGTGGCGGAGTCGATAGGGCTGGTCGGCGAATGCAACGTTCAGTTCGCGCTCGACATGAGGAGCAGGCAATACTACGTGATAGAGACCAACCCAAGGATGTCAAGGTCGAGCGCACTGGCAAGCAAGGTTACCGGGTATCCGATAGCGTACGTGAGCGCAAAGATAGCCTTGGGGTACAGGATTTACGAGATAAGGAACAGCGTGTCAAAGGCGACAAACGCATTCTTCGAGCCAAGCCTCGACTACATAACTGTAAAGGTGCCAAGGTGGGACCTCGGCAAGTTTGAGAGGGTAGACCAGGGCTTATCGTCCGAGATGAAAAGTATAGGAGAGGTGATGGCGATAGGCAGGAGCTTCATCGAGGCGCTTGACAAGGCAGTAGGCATGCTAGACATAGGCGAACAGGGTTTATGCAGCGGCAGGATGTGGGTCTCCGGAATCGGCAGGAAGGAGGCGCTGAAGGCAATACGCGAGCGGAAGCCGTACTGGTTCCTCTACGCCGCGAAGGCATTCAAGGAAGGCGCATCTGTTGACGATGTCTGGAAGGCGTCCAAGGTGGATAAGTTTTTCCTGAAGCAGATCTTCGACCGTGTAAAGCTTGCAGATCAGGGCTGGAAGAAAAGTGGAAACTTTGCGATAAAACGCATTGATACTCTTGCTGGTGAGGCGCCAGCCGATGCCAATTATCTTTACACAACATCGGAAGCGATTAAAAGCGACATAAAGCCTTCCGACGGCAAGAAGCTGCTAATACTGGGCGCAGGATGCTTCAGGATAGGAGTATCGGTGGAGTTCGACTACTCCGCAGTTAACCTCGCTGCCTACGCGAAAAAGCATTTCAGCGAAGTGTCAATGTTAAACTACAACCCAGAGACCGTTTCCACTGACTGGAATGTGGTAGACAGGCTATACTTTGATTCGATAGCGACGCAAACTGTGAGCAGCATACTGGAAAAAGGCAGGGGCGATGCCCAGGTCGCGGTATTCGCTGCAGGGCAGATAGGCAACAGCATATCCTCCGGGCTTGCCGGAGCAGGAGTAAAGCTGTTCGGCCACAGTTATGCTGCAATAGACGCATGCGAGGACAGGAACAGGTTCTCGGCGATGCTTGAGCGGCTCGGGATAAGCCAGCCCGAGTGGGCTTCGGCAACCTCAAGAAAGGAGATTATGCGCTTTGCTGAATCCGTGGGCTTCCCCATACTCGTAAGGCCGAGCTACGTCCTCAGCGGCTCTGCAATGAGCATAGCGAACAATCTCGAGGAACTGGAGAGGTGCGTCCGCAACGCTGCCAGGCTGTCGGCAAAGCACCCTGTGATTCTTTCAAGGTACATAGGCAATTCCATAGAGACTGAGATGGACTGCGTAACTGATGGCAAGGGAGTATACGGCATAACGCTCCAGCACGTTGAGGAGGCAGGGGTCCACAGCGGCGACTCGACAATGTTCACCCCAAACGGACTTGGGAAGGGCGCATACTCGAAGATGAAGGGCACTGCTTTAGCGTTGTCAAACGAGCTCGGATCGAAGGGCCCGTTCAACATACAGTTCGTCGTGGAGAAGGAAGTTCCGAAAGTGATAGAGCTGAATATGAGATGCAGCAGGTCTATGCCTTTCAGCTCCAAATCCGTCGGGAAGGACATAATGAATGTTGCTGTTGATGCGATAGCTTCGGGCCTTGGCAGGAACGGATTCTATGAGCCGCACCACGCTTCGTACGCAGTCAAATCGCCGCAGTTCTCTTGGACGCAGCTCAGGGGTGCGTATCCGGCACTGGGACCGGAGATGCGCAGCACGGGAGAGAGCGCTGCGCTTGGAAGCAGTTTTGACGACGCATTGCTAAAGAGCTGGATGGGGGTGCAGCCGAATTTCATAGCGCCGAATGGCTCGGCTGCCATACTATATTCAAGGAACCCGGGCGCGGAGATTATTCTTGCCGCTGAGAAACTCTCGAAATGGTTCGACGTGAAGACTATTCATGAAGGAGCGCTAAAATCGTTTGAAAGCATAAGCCAGGAGAAGGCGGTAGAGATGATGAGGCTGCACAAGGCAGGGCTCGTGGTGACCGAGGGTTCGCACATGGGATTCGACTACATTGTTAGAAGGGGGGCGGCAGACCTCAATGTCCCGCTGGTGCTTAACGGGCGGCTCGGCTTGGCAATAGCAACCGCGATGGAGCGAAAGGGCTTTGGGACTGAAAGCCTCGAATGCCTCGAGATGAGTGAATACTGGTAACAAACAGCACTGCACAATCCCTATAAACCTTTTCCGAGAATTTCGATCATGGCGCTGCTTAAGGACGGGATTCGCATAGCTTCTTTCTGCTCTGGCCCGGTTTCCGAAAGAAAGAGAACTGCTCTATTCTGCATAATAACTAGGAAGGACACAGTAGAGGGCATGCTCTCATCCGACGTCGAAATAGATGGATTCGATGGCGAGAAGAAAATACTGCACACGCTTAGGAGGTCAAGATTCGCAAGCCAGGTAGGGCTGATAGCGCTTAACGGAGTGGCGCTTGCTGGGCTCAATGTTGTAGACATTGCAAAGCTTTCCAAAAGCGCAGGGATTCCTGCAGTTGCCGTGACAAGGAAGGCGCCGGGCAGGAGCATGATGGAAGCTGCGATACGCAAGCATTGCAAAGGCGACGTGAAAGCTGCGGAGGCAAAGATCATGGCGCTCCGCTCTGCAGGAACGTTCCACAGGGTAGGGGGATTTTATGTATGCTCTAGCGCATCTGCCAGCGAGATAAAGCACCTTGTTGCGCCTGCTGCTGCGGGCCTGAGAATAGCCCATATGGCGGCAAGAGCATGCAGCACAGGCGAATCTGCAGGAAGGCTGTGAACTCCGGCAGGAATAGAAAATGTTTAATTATCTGAAAATACCAATTACCATTCGACATACTGGTGAATCAATGCCTTTTGTAGCGATTGAGGGAGTCAACGGAGCGGGGAAAAGCACAATCATAGACATGATAATAAAGAGGTTTCCAAATGCAATCAAGGTTAAGAGCCCGATGGACGGGTTCATGGACGAGCTTAAGGACTACTTCGTCAGGCACCCGGAAAGCGTCGCAGCCAGGACCACGTACTTTAATACAGCGATGGGCCACACGTCGGATTTTGTAAAGCGGGTTCTCGAATCTGACCCTGAGAGGCTAATTCTGACGGACAGGTACTGGTACGCTACCGAAGCCTCTCACCTTTCCTGGGACACAGTTTACAACGGATCATCGGAAAGGCAGGAGCTGCTCGAGATAATGGAAGCGGCAAAGAGATATTTCGTAAAACCAGACCTTGTAGTTATACTTGAAGTGGATGACAGGGAGAGGCTGCTCAGGGTAGCCGGAAGGGACGACGGCAGGAGGGACAAGTGGCACCTGCCCGAAAAGGACACCGAGCTTTTCAACGCTTTCAAGAAGGAATACGACAGAATTTTCGGCGAAGCTGAAATGAAAGGCACACGCATCTCAAGGATAGACAGCACGCACATGAATGCCGAGGAGAGCGCAGAAATGGTAACCGGCGAAATTGCGAAAGTCATGCCGCGGCTCATTGACGGAGAAAAGCCGGGAAAGAACGTTGGGCGAACCTAAAGCGCCCGATTTTTAACACCGTGAGCGGGAAATCCCACGTGCTTTAGCGGTGGATGAAAGTGACCCGCTGCAACAAAGGATATAATGGTTATGTGCATATATAAAAGTGAGTGTAATGGAACTGACAAGAGCCTACAAATTCAGAATCTATCCTGATGCCACAAGGCAGGAAGAGATAGACGAGAGGCTTATTCTCGCACAGCAGTTCTACAACAGGATTCTTGAGAAGTCAATTGCATCCTATCGCAACGGAAAGACAAAGGTCTCGATGACGCAGTTCAACAGGTTTGTGAAAGAGATAATTCAAGAGGACAAGAAATACTTGAGACTATACTCGCAGACAAGATGCGAGATTGAATTCAGGATTTTCAAGGCATACCGGAACTTCTTCAGGAGAGTCAGGGAAGGAAACAGGAAGGCAGGATTTCCAAGATTCAGGTCAAGGGACAGATACAAGTCGATAACATATCCGCAGGACAACGGCTCCTTCTCAATAAGGAAGGACAGATTGCGCGTATCAAGGATAGGCACAATGAGAATAGAAATGCACAGAAAGATAGAAGGCACAATAAAGACGCTTGCAATAAAGAGGGAAGCTAGAAACTACTATGCGATATTCACGACTGTAAACAACATCGTACCCCCAACTATAAAAGATACGAATCCTATCGGCATAGACATGGGCCTCAACTCGTTCATCGCGATGTCTGACGGCACAAAGATAAAGAAACCGAAGTTTGCAAGGAAAAATGCGAAACGCATCGCAAGATGGCAGAGGACAATTGCACGAAGGCGCAAAATCAACGCTTCAAAGGAAATGGGAATACGTTACAAACCAATCAAACGACTTCGCGCACAAACTGTCTGATAAACTTGTAAATTCAGGATACACCTCATTCGCAGTGGAAGACCTGCACATCCAAAATATGGTAAGGAATCACAACCTCGCACAAGCGATTCACAACGCTTCATGGAACAGATTCATAAACATGCTTTCGTACAAGGCTGAAAGCGCGGGTATGAAAGTAATGAAGGTAGATCCAAGGGACACGACGCAGGAATGCAGCAACTGCCATTACATAAAGAAGGGGGCGGAAAGGCTGACTCTAGAAGATAGGATCTACCACTGCAACGTTTGCGAAAGGACACTGGACAGGGACGTAAACGCATCGAGAAACATACTCAAAAGAGCTACCCTCGGACAGAGGGGAAGTCACGCTCAGGGAGAGAGTGTAAGACCTCAAAGGGAGGCGGTTCTCGAGGAACTGAGAACCGA
>JAJYDY010000028.1 GCA_021790455.1 Microcaldota archaeon
CAACTCTGGTTCAAATCCCGATGGGAGCATCACCAACTTTTTATCGTCGAGAGATAGTTTTTAATAAAACTTTTGTCGTCGAAAAATATCGGGTTACATGCTTCAGATTTTCAGGTTTTTGGAATATCTTCCACACTGTTTGTTAAGTATATTAATTTTTGTGTCTATATTTACTTAGTAGCATATACCCCTACACTTTATCATAAATAACAAATATATATAAATGTGTAGGGGTAAGTATAATCATGGTAGAAATAAGAGAGAGGAAAACAGGGAATAACACGTATTACTACCTAGAGCACTCCTTCAGGCTTAATGGAAAGGTCGTGAAAAAGGAGCTTTACCTAGGCAAGCAAATTCCCAAGAACATAGAAAGCATAAAGGCAAAGTTCCTTCGGGAAGTTTACAACCAAAAATGGTATGTCTTGTTAGACAGGATAAAGGCGAATTATAAAAAGGACATGCGTTCTGCAACTGTGTCAGAAAAGGAAAAGGAGCTTGAAACATTCATGATAAAATTTACTTATGATACACAAAGGATAGAAGGCTCAACACTGAACCTAAAGGAAACGGCAAACCTGCTTCAGCACGGAATAACCCCCTCAAACAGGCCGAGTAGGGATGTGAAGGAAACTGAAGCACACTCCAAACTATTCTATGAAATGCTCGATCATAAAAAGGAATTAAATCTGCAAACAGTGTTGGATTGGCACTATCTACTTTTCAAGGACACGAAGCCCGATATCGCTGGCAAAGTGAGAACTAGACAAGTATTGATAGCGGCAACAAAATTTGTACCTCCCAACCCTGCTGCCGTACCTGCCGAATTGAACGATTTTTTCAAATGGTATAATAAAAACAAAGATAAGATACATCCAGTAGAATTAGCTGCGCTTGTGCATCTAAAGTTTGTGACGATCCACCCATTTGTGGATGGAAATGGCCGCATGTCAAGACTTTTAATGAATTTTGTTTTAAACAGGCACGGTTATCCTATGCTCAATATCCCTTACGTTAATAGAGCCGGTTACTACACCTCGTTAGAACGTGCTCAGGTTAAAAGGAATGATTTAGTTTTTGTTTTATGGTTTTTCAGAAGGTACGAGAAGGAATACGGTAAGTATACGAAGATACAAACCACATAAATTCTAGCGCCCGGAACCAGCGTTTCGGCGGTTCCCGCCGCTCAGCTCGCCACACCTATCCCGATGCATAGTTTCCGAACCAATCCACTAAGGTATAAATACCCTTTTGCTAATGATGATACTGTAAAATAGAATGATTCCATGGACATAGGCGCAATAATATTCGACCCTCTCAAGGCTCTCTTTTCGAAGCCATCGTGCTTCCTGCCAATGATGGTGTTCACCGTTGTTTTTACATTCGTGTTTATAGCATTGCTTTTTAGCTCGATTGCGCTTCCTCCCATCGGAATAACACACAGTTCTGTTTCAGCAAATAGTCTTAGCACGACTGTGCTCGCCGTAGTGCTGATTGCGCTGATAGCGGCTTGTCTTATAGCGCCGTTATTGGTCGGGGTCTATATCTCGCTTTCGAGCCAGTTCCGGACAGGAAAGCAGCTTTCTCTTAATGCGGCAATCGCCAGGGCAAAGCAGAAGTACCTATCACTGCTTGGAGCCAATCTTCTTGCAGGGTTGATACTGGTTGCCGTCATCGGCGGACTATATGCAATACTTTATGGCATCTCGATGCTCTCACTTGGCATCCTTGGCATCCTGCTTTTATTGATAGTCGTGCTGCTAATGATAGCAGCTTTCGTTGCCCTTGGGATAATCTTCTTCCAGATGAATGCGGTCATAGTGATCGAGGACAAGAATGCGATACAGGGCATCAAGAGGAGCATAGAGATAGGCAAGAAGAACCCGTGGTCTGTGCTAGGGACCATTCTCCTGATAGTGGTATTGAACTTCGTCCTTTCCCTGGTTCTTGGGTTCATAGTGGAAATACTTTCCCTCCCGTTCATGCTTGGAGGCGTACTCGCAGTACTGGCCGTTTACTTCATGCTGACCGGGATAGTTGCCGGCGCGCTCACGGCGTGGTTCGTGATGGTGCCGGGAACGTTCTACTACTCATATGTGGCGAAGCTGCCTGCTGCACCTTCTGCAGCGAAACCACAAACGCCAACTACGCCACGGAAGAACTAAGCCATTACTGAAAGTAAGCGGCGAGTGTCAACTGCAGCACTAAATCGCGCAGTAGTACCGTCCGGCGTCCTTGGCGAGAAGCTATATATATTATTTTGGAGGCGATATATGTATGTTATCAAAGTCGGCGCAACCTAAAAGCAAGTTTACAGAATTGAGGCAGGAGACCGAAGCAGGCGAACGGTTCCTGACCACGCAGCTAAGGGGCGAGTATAGCCTTGATGTTAATGAAGCACTCTCCCCCCTATGGCAAAAGGGCATTTTCTGGAAGGATTCTATGTGGTTATCCGACTCTTACAGAGATAAAAAATGGAGGTTTGAGATAAACACAGGGGGCATTCCGATAACATTATATGTTTATGATCTAACGAGCGGCCTCACAATCAGGAGCATGGACCTCTCTAGAGAGGGGGTTGGTGTGGAGAACATTACCCGGAGTGCGATCTATGAGGTGACAGGAATAATGGAGCAGCTGACTATACCAAGGTTTGTAGTTGATATGCTGGACCACGTTGCGAGGCTTCTTGGCAGGATCATAAGCAGGGCGCCAGCGAATAATTCAGGCTCGAATGCAATGGGAGAAAACGAGATCCAGCAAACGGCGGATAACCCCGAGCCAATCATTCAGAAGAAATAAGCTTATCCCAGTTCGCGCTGTATTCCCTGTACTTCCTGTCGAACTCATCCTTTGGTGATGGCTGCAGTCCAAGTTCCGCTAACCTCTCCTTCAGCATGGTCAGGTCTTTGTCCTTGTTGCTCTCGTCAGACTTCTTCTCAAGCTCCAGTATGTAACCGTAACCCTTCGTGTAGTCCAGCATCACGCTGACGCCATTCCATTCGAATTCCTTCCTATTCCTTATCCACTTTATATATGTCTTGTAGCCCAGAGCCTTGAACAGCCTCTCGAACTCTGGGAAATCATCCCTTCTCGCCCTGACCTCTATCTCCTGCCTCTGCTCGTCATGGAGCTTGCCAGCCTTGTACCACACCTTGGAATGGGTTGTGCTCTTCTGAATCCTGAGAGCACCCTGCTCATCAAGGTAGTGGGTTTCTTGCTCCTCCTCAGCCACCTGCTTCCCCTCCCTTGACAGTAGCGCAAGAAGCTCTTCATACCTCTTCCTTGTCAGGAAGCAGCGCAGTTCCACCTCTATGTCCATGCTATCGATTGGTAGGAAAGGAATAAATCCCTAAGCTGTGCAGCCTGCCTGTTATTTGGCAGGGGGACGCGCAACTTTAGGGAGTCAATGATGTGCACGTGGCGTGATGGGGGTGCCGCGCATTGGCAGCCCCGCGCACATTGACCGTGATATGCGGTATGCTATGGTGTGCGGTGAGATTAAGTGCCAAATAGGATGGAGGTCAGCCACCACTGTGATGGCTGCTGCCCTCTCCTCCGCTACCATCGCCAATTCCCGCCCCGAGACCGTCGGTTCCGTTCGTGCTGCTGTTCATTATGCCTGTTATATTGCTCCCTTCGCCCTCTCCCATTCCCCTGTGGAAGAACCCGCTTGCATTGGCAGCAATTATGCTTCCAAGATCTCCCGCCTCCATCTCGCCGGATGCCTGGCAGGATACCGAGCCGTTTACTGCAGTGCAGTTCATGGATTCGTTCTGGTGCATTGGCCCTACTACCCTAATCGTCTCGTTGGCGCTTATGTTGAGTCCGGAGGTTATCGCTGTCATGTTTGTCTCGTTCGTGATTATGATTAAGTGATCCTCTGTCCGGATAGTTATCGGAATCTCGTGCGAGGCTATGTGGGGGTTGCTTACTATTATGGTGTTGACGTTGTCGCTGTGCATGGACCTTGAGCTGTTCTCGCTCTCGTTTTCCACGCTTAGGTTGGCGTCCATCGGGACCGACATGCCTTCATGCATGTTTCCGTGCTCGTCCATGCCAATCTGCTCATGTATGGCAAGCTTTCCAGACCTGCGCACCTCAAGCGTTCCGTTCGTGCTCACGTTCAGCTCTGCTCCTTGATGGCCGTTCAGGTTGATTACCGGTAACAGTATTACCTTTCCGTTTCCTGTTATGTGTATTGACCTGCTCAGGTTGAAGTCAAGGTTGACCCAGTTCACAGTATTCGAGCTAGTCGTGTTCGAGCTGTTCGTGCCGTTGACCATCGTGTTGGATGTGCTGCCTATGTCAAACTTCCCGAATATCTTAAAGTCACCGCTTGGCAGGAATACAGGTTCCGTCTGGTTGTTCACAACTGCCGTCGCGTTAGATACCGCAAGCGTTATCTCGTCGTACGTCCCAGCTGACAGGTTTGCCCCTGAAAGGACTCCAGAGACGTTCCTCAGCCGTACCAAGTCAAAGCTCTTAGGTGTATTGCTGCTGAAGACCATATACCATTTGCCTGTGGTCGTGCTGTGCACGTATGCGGAGCTCACGCTGATATTGACTGCGCTAATCGATGAAATTGCGGGTGCGTCTGACAGGCTGAATACGGTCACTCCCTGCGGCACGCTTCCAGGCGCCAGCATCTGCTGTGCATCCACTGCGCTCGTCAGCGCTGTCCCGCTGCCTGCCCCAAGTAGGACAAATGCGGCAACGGCCAGTACTGCTATTATAGGTACGATTTTAAAGATGGGATTTGACATGATATTACCCTCTTGCCTTCTAACTACAGCCATCCTGTTGAATTCCGGATTGGCCTCGTAGTATTTCCACTTAAGTATAAAAGGATTGTTCACCTGCCTTATCGCGCCAACATCAAGAAGCTCCCTTAGATGCTGGTTTATTGTAGATGGAGCCAGCCCAAGCCTGTCTGAAAGCTCAGTAAGGGTCATCTTGTGCGATGATAGCATATCTAAGATACGTTTCTTCGTATCCCATATTTTGCTCATGAATATAACTCTGTAATAGGTATTTAAATAACCTTTTGGAAATTTCGGTTTTGGCGTATGTTTGAAAAAATGATAGAGGAGAGGAAGTAGATTATTAATAAGATTGAATGTTGAAATCGTCTAAACCAAACCGAATTATTAATAGTAAGGTATTTATATTTATACTACATAACAATATTGTATACTTTACTACAAGATGATGCGATGTACGTGCTAGGGACGGCGGGAAAATGGAAAGTGCAAGCAGGCAAATTGAGGGTGCTGGTGAACGTGATAGGTCCATCCATGATTGCGCTAGCGCTCTTGGGGAGGAATGCGCAGGCAGCTGGCATGGTGCTGCAGGTTACTCCTATGCTGAGCCAGGTCCAGGCCATCCTTTCCCAGATAGGCCCATCTCTGAGCGCGGTTCTGTTCATAGTCGCAGGCGTATTCTATGCCCTTGGGCAGATACTTCCGCCTGAGAAGAAGGCGCAGTTCCATACGACTGCCGTCAATGTAATAATAGGGGCGCTTGTCATAGGTGCGCTGAGCGTTGCGTCGACATCGCTAGCAAGCGCATCCACGCACATACTGAGCAACATGACAGCAAACAGCATTGGTTGATTGTTGATTCCTTTTCGGTGGGTAATTGGGCCTTTTTGCAGGATATGATGTGGCAATAGCCCTTGTGGGCGTGATGCTGGCGGTATTCGGGATAGTCCTCGGCCTTGGCATAGCGACTAACGACAGGAAGCTTAAGGAAATGGGAAGGAGCGAGATATATCAGGCGATAATAAACGGGGTGATAATAGGTTCGCTCTTCATTGCATTCAGCCAGAACGGGATAGTATCCCAGATACTGAGCGGTGCTGTGAACAGCACATCGGCAAGCGTTCATTGCTCGGAGCCGATGGAAAACAATGCGGCGCTCTGCTTCGCATACACCTATCTCACAAGCCCCTCGCAGATCCAGGTGGGCGCCGGGACCGCTCCAACGCTGTTCGATTCCGACATCTCGCTCCTCATTCCTGTTACCCTGCTTGCCGTAATTGTCGGCCTGGTCTCCTCTCTCGGATTCAGCTTCATAATCCAGGTTAGCCTGAACTCAGCTCTTGCGCCGATAGTCCACCAGCTAAACTACGTAGTCAGCGCGCTGACGTTTGCGCTGATAGGGATAGAGGTGCAGGGCGCGCTGATGCTATTCGTATCCATAGTCGCCATTCCGATGCTGCTGCCCATAGGGATGGTACTCCGCAGCTTCTTCGCAACGAGGAAGCTTGGAGGCGCAATGATGGCGATAGCAATCAGCCTCTCAACAGTGTTCCCTCTGACATACGTGCTCGACTTCCAGATGTCGCAGTCCTATTCCTCTGCGAGCATGAACTCCATAATCAATTCCACGATAGCGAATGCCCAGAACTTCCAGAGCGCCCTCCTGGGTGAGACGGGATCTGTGACAAGCAACAGCCTGAATGAGACGAACAGCACGAGCGGACAGAATCAGGTGCTGTCCATCACTTCTCTTGCTGTTGGCTTCGTTAAGGGCGGCAGCGCATTCTTCCAGCAGGTGACGGACGAGATATCTCTGCTAATCGTGCAGGTTTTCTTCTTTCCGATATTCAGCATAATACTCACGGTAATCTCGATCAGGGAGCTTGCGAAGATACTCGGCTCGGAGATCTCGCTAGGGAAGTTCGACATATTTTAGTGATCTGATGAAAGAAGAAGCTGCGTTCTATCTGATCCTGGCCCTCTCTGTAATAATCGAGGCAGCCAGCATACTCACCTTCAACGCAGTCCTCATAGCGTTAGCATCGATCATGTTATTTTCCTCTGTGGTAGTGCACAAACTATGGTTTGTGATAGACGCCTTCATCTTCAGGCACACCAATCTGATAGAAGTATTCGGAAGGTTCGAGCTGAGTGGCGACCGCTCTTCTGCAGTGAGGAAGGAATCTGGCACGGTGAGCGCAACGGCTGTCGCTGCGCTTGAGGTCGGCACAAGGTCTGAAGTCGACAGGAATAAGATAGAGAACATACTCGCGCACATAAACTATCCCTTCAAGTTCGTGATGCAGGCTGAGCGCCTCAACATAGACAAGCTGCTGGACAGGCTGCAGACGAAGAGAAGCACGCGCGAGATAGAGCTTTCAAGGATGGACCACTCTTCGCAGAGACATCTTCCTGCGATAAACAAGATAAGGAGAGAACTGGAGGTGCTCGGCCATGACATAGAGAACATCAGCGCGGGTGAAGTGCCGCTCAAGCTCGCCTATTATATAATGACTACTGCAGTCTCCGAGAGCAGGTTCGACGCGGAGGAGAGGGCGAAGTCGCAGATAAGGGAGCTGTCAAGCCAGTTCGACGCGCTCTTGTCATCGAAGTCAAGGATGCTGCAAGGCAACGAACTCCTGCGCATCCTAGAGCTGGATTCAAGCATGGTGATGGACTGATGCTGTCAAATTCCGAGGCTGCAAGCAGAAGCGTTTCCTTCGTCTACGACCGTGAGCCGAAGAGCAGGAATGGGATATACATAGGGAAGACGCAGATCTATAAGAGGCCGTTCTTCCTGGACACAGGAGCGCTCCTGAACCCGCATCTAACGGCGATAGGGATGACGGGCTCGGGAAAGACCTATTTCCTGAAGAGTTACATAATAAGGAACAGGCTCATATGTGATTCAAGCGTCTTCATAATAGACTGGAACGGAGAGTACGATGAGACTATAGAGTTCCTTGGAGGAAAGACATTAAGGATAACGGACAGCGCACCTGAAATAGATCTCAGGCCGTTCCTTGACGGCGTTTCCAGCATAAGCCTCGCTAGGCTTTCCGACGATGCGACCAGGAAGAAGGCAGCGTGCACGATTATGGAACTCCTGATAGAGGCAATGCATTCCATGCCGATATCAAACAAGTTAAATAGGATTGTTCTGCTTGATGAGGCGTGGAAGATGCTCGGAGAGAACAAGAGCCTCGGCAGGCTCTTCAGGGAGGGAAGAAAGTACGGGTTCAATGTGGTTGTCGCCACGCAGCTAGTCAAGGACGTTAACAATGAGATGCTCGCGAACTCCGGCAGCGTCTTCATCTTCAGGCTCCAGAGCGATGATGATTGCGCCGTGCTCGCAGACACCGGGATAGCGACAAGCGAGCAGAAGAACCGGCTCACGGATCTGGCGATAGGGAACTGCCTTGTGCATCTTGCGCAGAAGGACGAGCGCGATGCAGGCGCATTCTTTGTAAAGAAGATCGACGGGTTCAGGACGGCTGTTTACACTATAAGAAGTGGTTCAATGCAATTCATAAAAATATCGAGCGAGGAGTTCCAGAAGGTGGCGGATAGATTCCTTCCAATTGAGGTGCGGGCGGGAGTCTCAAACTACGTAGAAGCGAACGACAGGAACGTGGACCTTGCCGGTCTATCCCGGTTCCTGATAAAGTGCGGGGTGAAGCGCCCCGATGTGGTCGTCTACCTCAGGTCACTCGGGATAGGCGACGCCGAAATAGCGAAGGCGTACGAAGTGGCGATTGCCGCAAGGGAATTGAAATGAAGAAGAGGAGCGAGAACAGGCAGGAATCATGCGCTTCGTTCCATGCAGCGGCGAAACTGAAATCATCCCTTTCCGACCTGAAGAAGCAGATGCTCCTGTTTCCTAATACTAAGATAGTTGCCGACGGTCTCACAGTAAGGTGCGCAGTCGGGGATGCGCTGGTAGACTTCAGGAGCGACGGCATAACATATTCGTACTGTTTCGAAATTGCGGGGAAGAGGAACACAGGGATGAACCTAGTCAATTTTTTCTCCATCCTTGCATACCTGAAAAACAGCTATGAGGTGAGGATAGATTCCCTGTATACCCAGATTCTTGAAACGGTGAAGGATTCGCTCCTGCTCCTGCATGATGGCGCAGACACATATGGAAATCCCGCGTCGGCGGAAAGGATAAAAGCGCTCAGCGAATCGAATACCGCCCTCTCAAATGAGCTGCTCTCCTCAAGCAGAAAAATGGCCGAATCAAAAAGAAGGGAGGAAGTCCTAAGGAAGTTTAGCACGACAGTTCTGGAAAAATTCTCAAGCAGCGCATCAAAAGAGGGTATGAAAGAGGCGCTGGGCAAGATAGGGATAGGCGAACAGCTGAGCGCTGACCTGATGAAGGTACTATGGTAATGTGTCGTATTCAACGCAGCTGTTTGTGGCATAATTGCAGGAGCAGGTTATGTTGCCTGCCATGATATAAGCGGGGCATGCATACGTGTGGTTCGCATACTTTGCATCATACTGTTGGACGTATTCGGAGTAGTATGATGGATTTATACATACGGATTGCGCAGGAACATTGTTGTCGCATCCTGCAACCAAGACCTTTTTGCAACTGCCGCCATAACCGCATGAAAATGCTGATATATTGAGCTGTATCCCGTATCCCTCAGCGTTCTGCTGCATCTGCGTTGCGCTTAAAGTTCCAGATCTGCCCGTTATCGTCGTTGTCGTAGTAGGCAATACTACCACATTTACCAAAAGGAGATATAGCATCAGCTCTGTTGCAGCTATGACGAATACGACTATCGCAATCGAAGCGCGTTTCATGAATGCCAAGCCTCAGGAGGGAGTTGAACCCTCGACCTCCTGCTTAATGTTCCTTTTGAAGATTCAAAAAGGTTACCATGCAGGCGCTCTGCCACTGAGCTACTGAGGCACGCTAAAGATATTGTGGGAAAAGTTATATAGCATCACGCTATAGCCATAAAAATCGGATTTCGCGCGTTTTCGCGTACTAGAGAATAATCCATAAATGGCGAGCTCACAACCTGTAGACTCCGTCTGTCGATTCCCACCAGCATGCATTCATGACATTTGGAATGGTCGCTATCATAGATTGCGATGCTGGATCTATGACAGCAGCATAGCCTTTTTCGCTGCCGCCCGTTTCGTTTTCGGCAGGAACGTATAGCTTACAGCTACTTTTGAAATCAGTGCCTCTGTTGATGATTTCGTCAGTCAAATTGTGTTGCCGATTCCCTGAGGCATCACTATATCCGGATGCATGGCTATCGTGGTCGTTGTTGATGTGAAGGTTGTTGATGCTGCGCTTGGGGTGGGCGAAGTCACGTGGACGTAGTCGATGTAGATGAGGTGGTTATCTCGTTTGCCGTGAGCGCCTGCGTCCTGAAGTTACCGGAATATTCGAAGTTCCCAGAGGCCGCGCAATTTGCATTGGAAACGTTTTGCGGCGCGGTTACGCAGTAGTCTGCCGAAATGCTGAAAGTCCCTGTATAAGCGGTCTGTGTGCTTGGCTTGAAGCCGAAGAGGGCAGTGCAGACGAAGGACCCGCCAGAAGTCACCTTAGCAGGACTGCAGCTGCCGCTCGTGCTCCCGTAGTTTGCGATTTTTGCGCTGAATGGGGAAACAGAGTTGAAAGCTATTACGCCAACCTGCGAGTCAGTTGCCAGGATGATAAGGTCGCTGCCGCCCGAAATGCTATTCTGCTCGAACGCAGCGTCGATGCAGTGGAATCCGCTGTAGAATGTGCACTGCGTCGGGATAATCGTCTTCGGATACGTAAGGAACAGGAGGAGCGCGGCTATGACAACAGCTATAATAATGAAGACGTAGGCGTAGGTGGTAAGGTACTCTATCGCCATCTGGCCCCTGCTACCCAGCATATATAATTCTAAATAGGGAACGTATAAATAACATCTGGAGCCTGAAGTGGAAAGATGGAAGCGTCGGATTACAGGGAAAAAGTGAGGGCTTTTCGCGCATCGAAGAAGTTAGGGCAGAACTTCCTGATCAACAGGAGCG
>JAJYDY010000029.1 GCA_021790455.1 Microcaldota archaeon
AATGACGCCGCTGGCGCAGCCTCAGGCCGTAATCTCAGCTCCATCAACAGGGAGGGAGATAGATATGGTGGAGATTGGCAAGGCTGCCGCCGTGTCCGCAATCGAAACAGCAGCAACGCTGACCAGACTAGGAGTGAAGTACGGCTGGCGGGGCATTGCAATCGCAACAGAAGAGGCGTGGAGGGCATGGCCTGTCGTTAACGCAGCAGTCAGCTCAGCGCTTAACGGGGCAAAGGGGAAGATGTCAGGGATAATTCCGCTGCTCATCGCAAGAAAACAGCAGAGACCACAGATGCTGGAGCGCGTAGTCTATACGAACGATTCTGAAATCTCATATCTCTCGGGAGGGAATGTCTATGGCATGCAGGGAGGCGACCTTGAATCCTCTGGCGATGCTGTGTTCATGATTCAAGAGGGGAACGGGAATACGCTGCACACTCAAACGACAATGCGGGTCCAGAGGCAGAAGAAGACGAATAGCGGGATTGACCCAGACAGGGACCTCAAGATCTTCAGGGTGAGGAAGATGAGGGAGAAAGGGGAAAGGCACGTCCCAAAGGAGAAACCTAGCTTCTTTAATATCTTTAACGACTAAATCCGCTTATGGATGTTCTTTCTATAAAGGGAAGAGCACCTTACGAGATAATCGAGTCTATTTTGCAGAGAGGAATACAGAGTTTCACTCCTCCGCAAGAGGAATCCATCAAGAGGGGGCTTCTTTCAGGCGAAAACATAGTGGTCGCAGCACCTACAGCCAGCGGCAAGACCCTCATCGCCGAGATTGCATGCGCGAACTCCATTCTCGGGAAGGGGAAGAAAGCAGTATACATCGCTCCGATGCGCGCGCTTGTTTACGAGAAGTACAACGAGTTCAAGCAGGCTTATCCCTACGTAAAGACGGCGATGTCCATCGGCGACCTTGACGCCGCAGACCACAGCCTGCAGAACTATGACATGCTGTTTGTGTCAACTGAGAAGTTCGACAGCCTTCTCAGGCACGGGCTTGCGTGGCTGGACAGGATAGGCTGCCTCATCTTCGATGAGGTCCACATGCTCGGAGCGTCTGGAAGGGGACCTGCGCTAGAGGTGCTCATGACAAAGCTTAAGGAAACGTGCAGCGCTCAGATAGTGGCGCTGAGCGCAACCATAGGGAACTCGGACGAGATAGCAAGATGGCTGCGGGCTGCGCTCGTGCAGAGCGACTGGAGGCCGGTCAAGTTGAAGAAGGGCGTGGTTAACGACGGAAAGCTGTTTTATCTCGACGACCATTCGCTGTTGGATGTTGAGGAGGAGCAGCTCGGGGGGAAGAGCCCCATCCAGGAGATAAGGGTGACGCAGGACACGCTCGAAAGGTCGAAGCAGATTCTAGTGTTCTATGCGACAAAGAGGAACGCAGAGGCCGGAGCGGTAAAGCTGTCGGAGCCTGTTGGGGAGCTGCTGACAAAGGATGAGAAAGTTAAGCTGGAAAAGCTAAGCGATGAAGTCCTAAATGTCCTTGACAGGCCTACGGAGCAGTGCATAAAGCTATCGAAGCTCATCAAGAAAGGAGTCGCATTCCATCATGCAGGGCTCATGAACGCGCAAAGGACCAAGGTTGAGGATGCGTTCAAAGGGAATCTAATAAAGGCGATATGCTCTACAACGACTCTTGGATTAGGCATCAACCTTCCAGCGCATACAGTACTGGTAAGAGACCTTAGCAGGTTCGATGGCGGAGGGAGCGAGATGATAGGAATCAACGAAGTGCTCCAGCTATTCGGAAGAGCGGGCCGCCCAAAATATGACAACGAGGGGAGAGCGATGATTATCGCGCCGTACAAGGAACGTGTAGAGGAGCTCTACAGGAATTACATACTCGCCAAGCCAGAGTCGATCGAATCAAACCTTGGAATAATACCTGTGCTAAGGACGCATGTGCTTTCTTTTATTGCGGAGGGTTTCCTCAACAGCAGCGAGGCGCTGGTGAACTTCCTCATGAAATCGTTCTATGGCTTCCAGTACGGGAACGAGAAGCACATCAGGGATCTCGTAGATGAGATAGTGAACGACCTCAAGAGCTGGGCCTTCATCGAAGAAGTCGGGAGAAAAGAGTACAATGCAACAAGAGTCGGGAAGAGAGTGAGCGAGCTCTACATAGACCCGCTCTCCGCAAGATGGATCCTCAATGTGATGGATGAGGAGGAGCTCGACAATATAGGAATACTTTACATGATAACGAACACGCTCGAGATGAGGCCGTATATGAGGGCGACAGATGAGGCGGAGGAGATGTACGCCTCTTACAGGTACATACACAAGGACCGTCAGATATACAAAGAGTTCGAGAGGATGGACTACGGCTACTACGATCCTGTCCGCGCTTTCAGCACTGCCATGATGCTCAAGGATTGGACAGATGAGCAGAAGGAGCAGGATATAGTTAAGAAGTACAGGAGCACTCCTGGGGAGATCTATTCCAAGCTGTCGAACGCCGACTGGATGATATATTCTGCGATAGAGCTCGCGAAGCTCACGCACAGGGGGGCGCACGACATGATAAACATGAGGGTGCGGCTGCGCTATGGGATAAAGGAGGAACTGTTGGACCTGGTCAGGCTTGAGCAGATAGGAAGGGTGAGGGCAAGGCTGCTCTTCATGAACGGGATAAAAACAATAAACGAAATAAGAAACAACAGAATAACAGTAGAAAGGCTGCTCGGAAAAGAGGTCTCGAAGAAAGTATTCGACCAGTTGAATTAATCCAGTAACGTTTTTATAGCCTCAATAAGATTCTCCTTCATGGAAATCAGGAGCAGCGGCTATAGGGTATATCTCAAGAGCATAGGCATGAAAGACGCGGACAGGATTGCTGAGCTTGCGAATGATCCTGAACTCGCAAAGAACCTTTATCGGTTTCCAAGCCCCTACACCAGAGCGGATGCGGTGAGGTTCGTAGAGTTGGCCATGCAGAGCCTATCGAACGGCACCGCCTTCCATTTGAGCATAAGGCTTTCCGACAGCGACACGCTGGTCGGCATGCTGGGCATAGCGCCTATCGACCTCAACAACAAGAAGGTTGAAATGGGCTACTGGCTCGGGAAAGACTACAGGGGCAAGGGATACGCAAACGACGCATGTGTATTGATGATGAACTTCGTTTTCGAGCATCTCAATCTAAATAAGATAGTAGCAAGGACGTGGCTGCATGCGGAAAAGTCGGCGAAGCTGCTCGAAAGGCTGGGATTCAGGAAGGAGGGAGTGCTACTGGAAGATGAATTTGACAAGGATAGGTTTTATGATGTCAATCTCTACGGCATATTGAAGAGCGAGAACAGGAATAAAATAAAAATAGAGGTAAAAGAAATCCGCTAATGTGAAATTTTCAACCTGCTTAAATACTTTGCTGTAGCTTCTTCTATTCGTTCAATCTTTCTGGGTGACTTTTTGTACATTCCGCGATCCGCTATCAAGAAAATCCTAAAGGAGGCCGGTGCAGAGAGGATAAGCGATGAGGCGGTATCGCTATTCCACAATAACATAAACAAGATCGCATTCACGATGGCATCTAGGTCCGTGAAGCTCGCAAAGCACGCGAAGAGAAAGACAATCGCTCCTTCTGACATAAAGCTCGCTGTCCAGACCACGGAGGCCTGAATCTCTTACACCGGATAGCCGAGCAGCCTGAGTATCACTATCACGACAACAGCCGGAAGGCCGAATATCGCAACTCCAGCTATCACGAGAAGCGAGAAGGTAATCCCCAGCGCGAACCACATGTTTAGCAGCCAGATTGAGATTAGCCCGAGCACGCTGTTTATTATTAGTCCTGTAATAATGTGGAGCAGTGCACCGCCAAGCTTGAAAACAAGGAAGATCACCAGGAAGATTAGCGCGAACGCTATTATCTCGCTTACTATCCCTCCTGCGAGGATATTGAGCAACACAAACGGCAAGAACAACATTCAATCCACCTTGTACTCTATTTCAAAACCAAGCCTTAAAAAGGGTTCTGAGCGTTTCGGTCTCCTGCACAGCGCATATATATTCCTTTCCGAGAAATAGTACTCAGTGGCAGGTGGGCAGCCTACCGAAAGGAGGAAGCTCCTCTCATACAGAGCGCATAGTTCTTAAGGAACAATCCGGAGCAGAAATGATACCAGGACGACAGCAAGCGATGACCCGACGAGCGCTGTTGCGATGGATGAAACATGCCGGTGCGTGCGCGGTGAGTATGCAAGGCCTTTGCGCCGCTCAGTCTAATGCTGCCTAAAACAAAAAGAGGGCTACGGCCTGCCACTATTTAGTTTGCAGAAAAGTGTTTTAAACTCTGTTTTTGTTAGTCTGCCATGCAAAAAGGCGGCTCTGGAAAGAAAGTCGAAAGACTCCACAGGAGCATAGAGGAGATGTATTCAAACTTCACTCATGGAGAGTGGAGGCGCCTGAAGAGGAGGAGCGGCAGGGAAAGCGTGATGGAGTATTACACGACAAAGATAATGCTAGAGGCATACCTGCCGAAGAGGGGATTGGTACTCGACGCCGGCTCCGGACCTGGAAGGTATTCTGTTGAGCTTGCGAGGAAGGGATATGATATTGTGATGCTCGACCCTGTGAAGAGCAGCATAGAGTTCGGCAAGAGAGCGTTCAGGAGATACGGCCTGATGCAGAGGCTCAAGGGCTCGCATATCGGAAGAATAGAGGACCTCAGCAGGTTCGGCAGCAACACGTTCGACGCTGTCATATGCCTTGGTGGGCCGCTTTCGCACATCATGGACCAGAAGCTCAGGAAGAGGGCTGCCTCTGAGCTTATCCGTGTTGCAAAGCCGAATGCACCCATCCTAATATCAGTGATGGGAAGGCTCTCGGTGGCGAGGGCTGCGCCTGAGCTGTTCCCAGAAGACATCGATGCGCCATTTTTCAAGAACTGGATAAGATCGGGGGATTATTTTGGAGGGTGGGGATTCACAGCGTTCCATGGTTTCAGGAAAAAGGAAATGGAGGACCTTTTCAAGGGTAAGTTAAAGGGGACTAGGACGGTTGCGCTAGAGGGATTCACTTCACACCACAGGGAAGCCACACTAATGAAGCTTTACAGGAGCAAAAAGAGGTTCTATCTGTGGAAGAGGCTGCATCTGGAGAACTTCGAAGATCCGGTGATAGTTGACATGAGCTCCCATATAATGCTTATCGGAAGGAAAAAGGATGCACAGTCAAAGCGGAGAATGCGGCTAACAACCTCTTAGAATGCCGCTTCTTTAAATACCCTGCAAAAACTCTGGTGAGTTTAAATACCCTGCCTTTTATGGTTAAATCAGTGATGAAAAATGCACATCATTGATGACTTGAAGATGGGCTTTCAGGTAATGCTGAGGCCCGGAGAGACGACGAAGAAGAGCATGGAGATAGGTCAGGCGTACAGCTTTTATTACAAGGCGACCCTTTTGCCGCTGGTAGCGCTGATCATAATATCTCTGATAATAGCAGGAGCTCTTGCCGCATCACCGTTGGGAAGCCTGTTTGGCGGAGTATTAGGAGGCTTAGGATTGGCAGCTGCAGTAGTTGTCCCGATCCTCGCAGTATGGATCCTGATACCGATAAGCATACTGATCAACGGCGGTCTGTACCATCTGTTTGGTATGTGGACTGGGCAGTTCAAGCAGGATTTCAACAAGACCCTGACTGCCACGATGTTCAGCAAGATGCCGACGACTATATTCCTGTTCGCACTGGTTGTGCCTGCGACGATAGCACTATTCCCACTGTTCGTGATTTGGGAACTGGTAGTGCTTGTGATTGCGCTGTCAAACCAGCAAAAGGTAAAGTGGAATGTGGCCTTCGGAGTGGTGGTAATAACAGTTACGGTGATAGCAGCCCTGGTCGGCTTGATACTTACCGTATTTGCTATCTCGATAAGCGGAGCAGTAATAAGCTGGCTCAACGCTGTTGTACCACATCTGCTAGGGAACGGCGGATTGCCCACAATAACAATCCCAATTTAATTCTTGAGCGCCGAAAGGCGCTTTCTTTTTCTTTTTCTTCACGATGTCAAGCGTGAGCGTTCATCCGTTGTAGAATTGGCCGAACTGCTGCGCCCCAAAGCATCCGTATTCTCTGAGGCTTGCGATAGGCTCGCAGTACGTTTCTTTGTCATGTTCTTACCGCGCCCGGTTTTATCATTTCTTTAATCCATATCTTTTCTTCGTAGCGTTTAGGAACCTGTTGTATAGGGAAGGAGTGTACAGCGCCGCGACATCCACCAGCGAGACGAGCTGCTGCGCGATAGCATTCTCTACGCTCGGCACTATGTGGCATGGGTGCACCTCAACGTTTTCGTAGAGGACGCCGGTATGCGCTATCCCCTTCCCAATATCATCGACACCATTCCTCTTTGAGTAATACAGCGCTATGTAATTCAGCGCATCGTCCTCTATCTCCTTTCTCGTCAGGCCGAACCAGTAGTGCATTATGAACCACATGACCTTTACTGCCACAACCGAGTTGCAGAATACGCTAACATCGTCCTTTTTCTTTAGCTTCAGCAGCGGCTTTGTAAACTTTATCGATTGCGATGCAGTGATCGATTTTTCTTCCGTGAGTAGTTTCGTCCTCTTGTTTAGGCGCGGTTCTATGTAGCGCTGGATTGAGGAAGCTTCCGACAGCTTCGCTTTCGCATTGGTATGCCCTCCGCATATTATTGCCTTGTCAATCCTGTTCTTGTTAGCGAACTCGACGAACTCGTCAACGTATTCCTTGTAGTTCTTCATGTTGGAGTCGAAAACCCCATTCCCGAGAAGCACAGCGATTCTTGCCATTTTTACCCCCGCTTATCTCTCGCAATGGTTCTTTAAAATACTTTTCATGTTTTGGGAGCCGAACAGCAGAACTGGGTTAAATAAAGCTCTATTTGATGCCAGGGGAGCGAATGAAAAGGAGATTCCTTGGCTGGTCTGCAAGATGGGGGCGACAGCCTTTGCAAAACCACCGGAAAACTTTTTGCTATGGTCTACAACGTTCCCTTTTTTCCCTAAGCCAATCTATTGTCTTCCCCAGACCTTCATCAAGGCTCACTTCCGGCTTCCATCTGAGCAGTTCGCGCGCCTTTGCAGAATCTGCTGCGCGCCTTTTGGGATCCTCCTCGCGCGGAGGGGTATGGACTATCTCAGATGCACTGCCCGTCATCCGTATAATGCGCTTCGCAAGATCGATTACTGTTATCTCCTCGTTAGATCCTATGTTAAGGACGGCTCCTTTTGCATCCGGCTCATGCAGGAACTTCCATGTCGCATCGACCCAATCAGTGTAAAATAGATACGACCTTGTCTGCCGGCCGTTGCCGTGAACCGTGAGCGGCTGTCCTGACAGTGCCTGGTCTATGAACCGCGGTATCACGCGGCCGTAGAACCCGTCCTCCCTTATCCTTGGCCCGAATACGTTGAAAGGCCTCTCTATCCTGACGTCAGTGCCGTAAGCCCTTTCAAACGCTTTTGCCAGTGCCTCTGAAAAGCGCTTGCTCTCATCATAACAGCTTCTCACACCATTTGGATTAACGTTCCCAAAATAACTCTCAGGTATGGGAACAACAGCGGGGTCTCCATAAACCTCTGATGTGGAAGTATAGAGGAAGGTTGCACAGCTCAAGCGCGCGATGTCGAGCATCATCCTTGTGCCAATGTCATTGGAATCTATAGTGCGCAGCGGGTTCCTTAGGTAATCATCTGGACTAGGCCTTGCTGCAAGGTGAAGGACAAAATCAAACTTTCGGTCGAGCAGCTCCTTGGCTTCCTCGATAGGTTTCCGTATAAACTCGACTTCTTTTGGCACCTGCCTTTCCTTTGATGTGGATAGGTCGTCGACGACAGTAACTCCAATGCTGTTGTCGAGCGCCTTGTCAATTATATGGCTGCCCAGGAATCCGTTTCCTCCAGATATCAGCATTCTTTCAGTCATTCCACATCAGCAGATCAAATCAGGTTCGAGAACCTCACGTCTTTTCTTGTGAATTCCGCAAAAGCTTTTATCCAGAGCTCCTTCGTACCTATGTCATACCTCGTACCCTCAAACTCCACGCCATATATGGGCCTTTCCTTCTGCAGCAGCGCAAGCGCATCGGTGAGCTGGTACTCGCCGTTCTTTCCTGGTTGTATCTTATTTATCATTTCAAAAATATCGCTTGCCAGCACATACGTCCCAGTGATGCCCAGGTCGCTTGGCGCGTTCTGCGGTTCCGGCTTCTCGATCAGCGCATCAATCTTCCATATTCCCTTTTCAATCTCTTTCCCGTCTATTATACCGTAGTCGCTTATCTTCTCATGCTGCACCCTTTCAACCGCAATCACAGGAGAATTCAGCCTTTCGTAGGCTGCAAGCAGCTGCGCGGTTACGGGGACGTCTGTCTTGCTCGTGTATATCGTGTCCCCTAGTACGAGAGCGAACGGCTCGTCACCGACGAAATTCTTCGCATACCTTACGGCATCAGCCAGACCTTTCTGCTGCCTCTGGTTAACGAAATTTATCGGAGGGAGACTGTCTATGCCGAAGCTCGCTCCCCTCTCACCATCGAGCGGATGGTCCTCGAAATATGCTGTGAGTGCCTCCTTTCCCCTTCCTGTGATTATAAGAATCTCGTTTATCCCGCTGGCTACAACCTCCTCAACTACGTACTGTATGACAGGCTTGTCCACTATCGGCAGCAACTCCTTTGGCTGTGATCTCGTGAGCGGATAGAACCGCGTACCAAGACCAGCAGCCGGAATCACCGCTTTTCTTATCCTTGTCACGATGTCACCTTCGAATGCATTGGACTGCCGCCTGTTCCCTTCCTTCCAAGACCAATCGCATATATGCCCGGATACTCCTTAAGGTCCAATATTCTCCTCAGGTCCAGTATCGGCTTCTCTACCTCTCTCAGCGCGCTCCTGAAGCCATCCCATTCTGTTGCAACTACGACTATGTCTGAATTGGCAACGCATTCGCTTAGGGATTCATACTTTGTGCAATTTCCAGAGTACTTGGCCACCGGGTCATAAACATTTACCTGTGCGCGCTCCTCTCGGAAAAGCCTTTCAATCAGTTCTATTGACTTTGAGCTCCTGGTATCGTCCGTATCCTCCTTGAATGCTATGCCGAGGACCCCGATCCTTTTTTCGGACAGGTTGCCTCCTGCGATCTCCTTTATGAGCGTTATCGCGTGCTGCACCATTTGGTTGTTAACGTCGATTGCAGCCTCTACAATCTTGAGCCTTGATGAGTTATCCCCCGCAAACGCCACTAATGCCTGCGTGTCCTTCGGGAAGCATGAGCCTCCCCATCCTGGTCCTGGTTTGAGGAACTGCGGTCCTATCCTCTTGTCCAGCCCCATCCCGAGGGTAACCACCTCTATGTCACAGCCAACCTTCTCGCAGAGCTTTGCCAGTTCGTTCGCGTATGATATCTTGGTTGCAAGGTAAGCGTTGCTTGCGTATTTTATCAGTTCCGCGTCCTCATTGCTTGCCTTGAGGATCGGTGCGCCGCTGAATCCCAGCAGCGCCTCAAGCTCATCCATAAGCTCCTGTCGCTCGGCGCCAAGGATTATCCTGTCCGGATGCAACGTGTCCTCGATTGCATGGCCTTCCCGCGTGAACTCCGGATTGGAAACAACATCCATTCCGGTAAGTCTCGAGATTTTCTTAGCAGTCCCGGGGACTACTGTGCTCTTTATCACGATTACAGACTGTGGACACGCCGCCTTAATGCTAATGGCTGCCTGCTCTACATGGCTCAGGTCGATCCTGCCGTCAACAGTAGGTGTCGGCACAGCCACGTAGATGAACTTCGTTTCGGAAAGCGAGGAGTAATCGGATGAAATATGGAGATTGGGCAGTGCCTTTTCAAGGTGTTCTTTTATGCCTGGCTCGAACATCGTGGGGATTCCCTTCCTTAGCTTCTCGATCTTCTCCCCGTCTACCTCGACCCCTATAACCGTATTGCCCTGCTCTGCAAACACTATCGCGATACTGAGGCCAACGTAACCGAGGCCCACTACTCCAACTTTCATTTTTTCACAGACAATATGTATTATTTTATTATTTAGTGTTTTCGTTTGCGCGTTGAATCTCGATTATAGCAACCCTAAAAAGTAATACAACTTCCGCTACTACAAATATTCCGTAAAGTTGTTATCGTTTTCTATCCAAATACAAAAGACGACTATGTTGGAAAGCGACTCCAACATTCTTGGCGACCT
>JAJYDY010000030.1 GCA_021790455.1 Microcaldota archaeon
CCTTATTTCATTTTTAATTTGCGCCCAGACATGCGTTCGGCTAAATTTATAAGGTTTGGCTTTCAAATTCCATAGTCCCGGTGTATGAGTGAATCACGACTCAAAAGTCCTGGCAGTCTTGATGCTAGCCACGATAATGTCGGCTGCAGACTCTACTGTTGTGCTTCTCGCATTCCCTGATATAACACAGACGCTAGGCACTAATGTGTCATCATCGATCTGGACAATACTCGTATACATGCTCGTCACGGCCGTGATGACAACGCAGTTGGGAAAGATCGGTGACATATTCGGCCGTGCGAAGATATTCAATGCAGGCTTCGCGATATTCACGGCGGCATCCGCCCTCTGCGGCGCATCACCGGATATCAACTATCTCATAGGCTTCAGGATACTGCAGGGAATAGGCGCAGCCATGCTGCTCGCCAACTCTGGAGCAATAGTTGCGGACACCTTCCCGAAAGAGCGCCTTGGAAGGGCGTACGGATTCATCGCATCGGGATGGGGCGGCGGGACCCTTCTCGGGATAATCCTCGGAGGAACCCTGACTACGCTATTCGGATGGCGCTATATCTTCTACATCAATGTGCCAATCGGGATAATCGCGGTGTTGCTCGGCATCAGGTATATCAAGAGCAAGCAGACGCACAGGCACAAGCTCGACCTCTCAGGAATGCTGCTTCTTGGAATCGCCCTTACGCTGATATCATACGACGCAATCAGCGTAGCTGACCAGGGGCTGGCCCTTTCCGACGGAATCCCAATAATTGCGGGAATACTGCTGGCTGCGCTGTTCATCTGGAAAGAGCGGCGCACAAAGGAGCCGTTGATAGACCTTAATGTCTTCAGGGACAGGGTGCTGCGTTTTTCCCTGCTGGCCGCAATGTTCGTCTCCCTCAGCTCATTTTCTGTCTTCTTCCTGATAACCCTGTATCTTCAGGGGATAGTCGGACTGACACCGCTCAATGCAGCCCTTCTGCTCGCCCCTGGTGCGCTAATCGGCCTTGTCCTTTCCCCAAGGATGGGCCGGTTATCCGACAGGGCGGGGGCACGCCTTGTCGCGACGATAGGTGTTGCTGCCTTTGCGATTGCGATACTCGTTTACCTGACTCTTGAGGCAAACTCGTCCCCTTATATTGTAATATTTGCAACAATCGCTTCAGGATTCGGCACGGCGCTGTTCTATCCGGCGAACAACGCGGCGGTAATGTCACACGCGCAGGCTGCGTACAGGGGAAGCATGAACGGCCTCCTCAGGACGATGGTGAATATTGGAGGGCTGCTGAGTTATGTGGTCTCAATATACATCGCATCAACCTCTATACCAAGGCAGATCGCGTTTCAGGTCTTTGTGGGAACGACAAAACTTCTTGGAGGCCTGACTGCGCAGTTCATGAATGGCATACACACCGCGCTCATAGGGATGCTGATCCTCGTCATAGCGGCAGCGGCGCTTTCATTCGCCAGGGGAAAGCTTGCCAGAAGCAGGTGGTACGGAATTAGGAGGCCCGGATAAAGAATATTTTTTTCCCCTCCATTCTATGCTTGCCATGCTCCTGGCGCGGAGCAGGTTAGAGATAAAGATGAAAGGCATTATGAGCTGTATCAGCAATGCCACTGGATGGCTTTCCTTTAGCCTCCTGTGGTTCTTTATCAACCCTGCGATTATGGGGATGAAAAGCGGCAGCGCGAAATAGGAATAGAACAGGCTCAGCACAACAGCGGAGAAGAACAGCATTATGCTCAGCCCATAGGAAAGGACGCCGAGCCTGAAGACGTTCCCGTTGCCCCTTATGGAGAGAGCTGTCTGCCTGTTTGCCCACTCGGTGAACGTGGCAAACGTGTCCGCGCAGTTGACAGTCGGCTGCGCCTCCTTTACGTATGCGAGCTCCATGCCCTTCCTCCTTGCGATCTTTGTTATCGATATGTCGTCCGAAAGAGAGCACTTGAAAAAATCGAAAGACTTCTTGTCGAGCAGGTCCTTCCTGAACGCCATTGAGCCTCCCCACCCGAACCTCAGCATCTTTGACTCCATCATGCCCTGGCCGACCAGTCCCCACACCATCTTGACCTTTGACCAGAAGCCGTCTATCGGCTTGAAGTATGGAAAGGTCGTGGAGAGTCCCGTCTTCCTGTTGGCGAGCGGCGCTATAAGGCTCCCGAGCCAGTCACTACCTGCGAGTATGTCGGAATCAGCTACAACGTACACGTCATAACTCCCGTACCTGTTGATTGCGGTTGCGAGCGCGTTCACCTTTCCGCTCCCCTCCTTGAATTTATCGCTGCTCAGCAGCATCCTGATGCCCGCCTTTTTTATGTCGGGTATAGCGCTATCATCCTCGCTGTCAACTATCGCAACCAGATCATAGTTCCTGTACCTCTGATTCTTCAAGGACCTTAGATTCTGGTTCAATGTAAGGTCTATGCCTTTGCAGGGAACCATGACAAGCGCCCTTGGCCTGTACCCCTTCCTGACCTTTTCAGGCTTGTACGACTGAAGCGATATGGCTGTAGAGAAGATTGCATAAAGCGCCATCACCACGAGGTAGGAGTAGAATGCAGCCATCAGAAGGTTCATGATATGGTTGTTCCACGCATATTTTTAAACCTTATAAGCGATATAACCCTGTGGTACAATGGCAAGCGTAAAGCTTTCTGTCAAGAAGGGGGATCTTGTGGAGAAGAAGCCGGTCAAGGTGGACGTGAGCGGCAAAAACGTTTTTCTTGTGATGATCGGCGGGAACGTCTTTGCGATGGATGGCGTCTGCTCCCATAGAGGGGGACCGCTGGAAAAGGGCGCACTCGACGGCTATAACATAAAATGCCCGTGGCACGGTGCGATATACGACGTCAGGACAGGGAAGGTATCGGCATCAACGCCATGGGGAAAGGGCCAGGCGTCTTACGCCGCAAAGGTTGATGCGAAAACTGGAGAAATCACGATAGATATCTGATCACTCCTTTTTTATCATTCTTTTCGGATCCAGGAGTTTTTCAAGTTCCTTCGCTGGCATCAATTTTTTCTCAAGCGCTATCGCCTTTACTGTTTTTCCCTCCTTTCTTGCCTGCTTTGCTATCTCCGACGCCTTTGCATATCCGATATAAGGGGCAAGCGCGGTTGCTATGGAGATATCCTTCTCTAGGTTCCCCGAGAGGCGCTCTTCGTTCGCCTTTATTCCGGAAACGCATCTCTTTGTGAAAATCCCTATGGACCTTGACAGAAGGTCGATTGAAGAGAGAAGGTTATGGGATATTATAGGCATGTACACGTTCAGCTCGAGCTGTCCGCCTTCTATCGCATGCTCTATTGTGGTGGACTTGCCTATAACGTCAAAGCACACCATGTTAAGCATCTCAGGAACTGAGGGATTGATCTTCCCGGGCATTATTGAGGAGCCTGGCATTACAGGAGGGAGTATTATATCGCTGAATCCGGCAACCGGGCCGGAGGACATGAGGCGCAGGTCATTCGCAATCTTGTTCAGCGCTATGGCGAGGTCCTTCAGCGCGCTGCCTACCCACTCCTCCTCGCTGCTGCTCTGCTGTATATCGAAGAAATTCCTTGCGAGCCTGAATTTCGCCTTTGTGAACCTGTCTATCTCTGCCACTATGGCCTTTGAATAAGCCCTGGACGCCTCTATGCCGGTGCCGACGGCGGTCCCGCCAAGGGAGAGGGAGAGCAGCGAGTCGGCACTCTTCTTTACGTGCTCGAGCTGCCTCTCGATAGATGCCTCGTATCCGGCGAATTCATCGCCGAGGAACAGGGGGACGGCGTCCTGCAGGTGCGTTCTCCCTATCTTTGGTATTTCTGCGAACTCTCTTGCCTTCCTCTGCATCGCCTTCCTCAGCAGTTCAAGTTCAGGAACCAGCTTGGTTGTCAGCGCAAGGTATGTCGATATGTGCATTGTCGCAGGGTAGGTGTCGTTTGTTGACTGCGACATATTGACGTGGTCATTCGGATGGATCAGCTTGTAGTCCCCTTTCTTTCCTCCGAGAATCTCTATTGCGCGGTTCGCTGCGACCTCATTGAGGTTCATGTTGGTATTGGTCCCGGCCCCTGCCTGGAATACATCGACTACGAATTGGTCATCCAACTTACCGTTGATTATCTCATCGCATGCCCTTACGATTGCTGCACCCTTCTTCCTGTCAAGTTTTCCCACCTTCATGTTGGCGATCGCAGCCGATCTCTTTACGATCGCATATGTTTTGATGAACTCGCTGCGCACACGCATCCCAGACACATGGAAGAGCTCCTTGGCCCTCTCAGTTTCAGCTCCGTAGTAAGCATCGGAAGGAACTTCCACCTTCCCGAGGAAATCCCTCTCCGTTCTGTATTTAGCCATATAATCGCAACTCATTTCCTGTTTTTAGACTTTCCTTTTTTGAGCAGCCTGTATTTCGCTATGTCGGATTTAAGCAGCTGTATGGCAAGCGCAGGATCAACCGACTTCGGACATACAACAGAGCATGACCCTGAGAATTCGCATCCCCACGCGCCATCTAAGCTATCCAGGTACTCCAGCCTCTGTTCCTCCCCTTCGTCCCTTGAGTCGGAGTTGTACCGGTATGCCTGCGCAAGCGCCTGCGGGCCGAGGAACTTTTTGTTCGTGTTCGCGACCGGGCACGCGTCTACGCATAGGCCGCACTTTATGCACTCTGCAAACGGAAGATAAAAGTCCCGTTCCTCTCCGGTCTGCCCGCTCTCGGTCTTGCTGTTGAACCTGCCCTTCTTTCCCCTTTTGATCAGCCAGGGGAACACCTCCCTGTGTTTTTCGAAGAAATCATCGAAATCGGTGACAAGATCCTTCAGTATCGGTTCTCCGCGCATAGGACCTACTGTCACCGTATCTGCACCTAAGTCGAATACCTTTGTCTCGCACGCAAGCCTCGGCTTTCCATTAATCACCATTGCACATGACCCGCATATCCCCATCCTGCAGCTGTACCTGAAGGAGACAGAGCTGTCCTGGCGCTCCTTTATCCCTATCAGCGCGTCAAGGACGGTTGTGTTGTTCGTCGCCGTGTATTCGTAATCCTTGTCAACGAATCTCTCGCTGGCGGTATCAAAACCATCTACGCTTATTCTTACCTTCCTGAGATACTTGTCAGCCATGGAGGAACACCTCTTTCAAGCTTACAACTCCGTACACGATCGAACCTATGCCTACGAGCACCGCCAGCACTTCTCTTAGAACGATCAGCTGTGGAATCGGCGAGGTAAATGTTATGATAAGAAGGAGGACCGGCACGCCTATCATCGCGCCGTAGAAGAACAGCATCAGGTTGAAGCCGTATTTCCTGCTCATATATTCCACCACATAAGCATCGCAATGAAGCCTATAGCCCACACCGCGAGCGCGCCGTACGGCACAGCGTTGAATATTCCTCCGGTCTTCCCATACTTGCTCCTCATCATGAACCTGTATTCTTCGCTCAGGTGCCCGAACGCAAGGCCTCTTGTCGAAACGATGGCAAGGCTCTTCGCTGCTTCATACACCTGCGGAGTGAAGAATATCCAGACAACCGCAGTGAGCGCTTTTACGCTGAAAGAAAGCTGCGGGAATATGAAGAAGAGCAGCACAACTATCCCGTAGAAGATGGCAAGGAAGACAAGTATCCTGTAGAAGAGCATGTGGAGGAAGCCCTCCATATGGAAGCGCGCAAGCCTGGCTATGTTTGCCTGCTTCCCACGCATATCGTAAAGTTTTTTCTCCATCTTCCTCACTAATATTTCCTCTCTTCGGGCTGCCATTTCGTAATCTCCACTTTTGAATATGTTATTTTTACTCTGTTCCCGCTTTTCTGCGCAATGGTGTGCTTCAACCAGCTCCTGTCGTCCCTCTTCGGATACTCCTTCCTTGAATGCGCTCCCCTTGTCTCCTTCCTGTTTATCGCGCACTCTGCCACCACCAGCGCCAGCTCTACAGCATTCCCTATCTCAAGCGCATCCCTAAGGTTCGTGTTGTACACCCTGCTTTTATCCCTTACAACTATATTTTTGAATCTCTTCCGCAGCTCAATGACCTTCTTCCTCCCCCTTGACATTGCAGCGCTATTTCTGTACACGCCAAAGCTCGCATCCATGGTCCGCCTGAGCTCCTCCCTTATAGCGTATGGATTCTCCCCTTCCTTCCTTTCCAGAAGCGAGTTTATCCTCCCTTCCTCTTTTTCTATATCGGCCATTATCCGGTTTCCAGATGGTTTTTTGCTCGTTGATGCGAACCTTGCAGCCTCATTCCCTGTTATCCTTCCCCAAATAACGCACTGGCTTAGTGAATTGCTGCCTAGCCTGTTTGCGCCGTGCACGCTTATGCAGCCGCACTCGCCAGCAGCCCACAGTCCCAACGTGCCGTGCCTTGCGCCGGCTGAAATCCTCCCTTTTATGTCTGTGTTTATGCCGCCCATCGTGAAATGAGCGGCAGGCCGAACTGGGATCGGCTCCTTCGACGGATCTATCCCGGCCATCTTCATTGATATCTCCTTTATCATAGGCAGCCTCTCATCTATCTTCGCTTCCCCGAGATGCCTAAGGTCAAGGTGCACATACTCGTAATTCCCGAATCTCTTGTCCTTTATGCCCCTTCCTGCTTCTATCTCGGTGATTATCGCCCTTGATATTATATCCCTCGGCGCGAGCTCCATCTTGCTCTTTGCGTATCTCTCCATGAAACGCTCTCCCTTTGAGTTGACGAGGTAGCCACCCTCTCCCCTCGATGCCTCGGTTATCAGGATTCCGCTCGGGACTAGGGCTGTTGGATGGAACTGCACGAACTCCATGTCCTTCAATTGCATGCCAGCCTCGTATGCCAGTGCTATGCCGTCACCGGTGCTCGAGTGAGCAGTTGTGGTGAAATCGAATATCCTAGCGAATCCACCGGTAGCTATTATGCAGGCTTTTGAGACAAAAACTACGCTGTCGCCTGTGGCCATATCTATTGTGAAAAGACCCTTGAACTTGCTGTCCTCTACAAACAGCTTTGTTGCCATGTATTCATGGAAGAACTTTACGTTCGGCATGCCGAGGAGCGTGTCGTAGAGCGTGCTCAGCATGAAGAACCCGGTCTTGTCTGCTGCGAACGCAGTTCGTGGCACGCTCATCCCTCCGAACGCCCTCAGCTCTATCTTCCCTTTTTCGCCCTTGTTCCAAGGCACACCAAGATTATCGAAAAGCTTTATTTCACCGGGCGCATTGCCAACGAGAATCTCTACAGCGTCCTGGTCGCTAAGGTAGTCTGATCCCTTGATGGTGTCATATGCATGGAGCTTTGCGCTGTCGCTCTCTCCCGTGTACAGGACACCGGAAATCCCACCCTCTGCCGAGACCGAATGGCTCCTCATGGCGTGCAGCTTTGAGACTATGGCAATCTTGAGCTTATCATCGGCCTTTGCAGCCTGCAACGCGGCCCTCATCCCCGCAAGACCGCTTCCCAGTACGACTAGGTCGTATTCGAGAACCTCCATCCATTAAGCATGTATGGGAATTAATTTTAAAGTTGCGGTCTCACTTCAAAAGGCGCGAAATCTCCCTTTCGCTTCCCAGTTTTGCTATCGTCTTCTCCATCTTTGAGTATCGCTTTAGGATAAGCCTGACATTCTTCCTAACAGCCGCAGGATCGACCTTTATCCCCGCAACTCCCGTGTCGATTGCGCTTTTCGCCACAGCTGCTGCCACGTTTGCCGTAACTTCAGTTATATCCTCATTAATGAAGTTCGGGATTATGTGGTCAATCGAGAGCAGTTGCTTCTTGACATTTCTCGCCAGTTCTTCACCCGCTGCCTGCAGCATTGCCGTGTTGATCTTCCTCGCCTGTGCGTCGAGTGCGCCCCTGAATACCGCAGGGAAGGCGAGCAGGTTGTTCACCTGATTCGGCACCCCGCTATTTCCGGTAGCGACAATCACTGCGCCTGCCGCCTTCGCCTTTTCGTAGCTTATCTCAGGCTCCGGGATTGCCAGCGCAAATACAACGGGATTCTGCGCCATCAACTTTATGACATTTTCATTGAACGCTCCTGCTGTCGATGCGCCTATCAGGACAGCAGCATCCTTTGCGGCGTCGGCGAGCTGGCCTTTTATCTGTGCTTTGTTCGTGTATTCGGCGAGCAGCTCCTTTGTAGGAGTCATGTTATCGTTCCTTCCCTTATAAATTATTCCTCTTCCATCGCACATTATGATGTTCGTTGCTCCAGCTGCAAGGAGAAGCTGAGCTATTCCGGTGCCAGCAGCGCCAGCGCCGTTTATGACTATCTTCGCTGTCTTGATGTCCTTGCCTACAACCTTCATCGCGTTTATCAGCGCTGAATAGACGACAACTGCTGTCCCATGCCTGTCATCGTGGAAAACAGGTATGTTAAGCTCTTTCTGCAGCCGGTCGAACACGTCAAAACATTTGCTGCTTGATATGTCCTCAAGATTTATCCCGCCCACTGAGGGCTCTATGGCCTTTGCGAATTCAATAATCTGCTCCGTGCTTGCCGCCTCAATAGCGAGAGGCAGCGCATCGACATTGCCAAACCTCTTGAACAGTAGCGCTTTTCCCTCTATTACGGGCAGGCCTGCTTCCGGGCCTATGTCGCCGAGACCAAGGATCCTTGAACCGTCGGATATTATTGCGATCCTGTTGCCCCTTCCAGTATACTTGTATGAAAGCCGCTTATTCGCGCGTATCGCACTGCTCACGTATGCGACGCCGGGAGCATAAAAAACAGCGAGGTCCTTCATGTTCTTGATGGTGACTCGCCCTATCTGCTCCACCTTTCCTCTTGAAAGCTCGTGTGCCCTTATCGAAACTTCCTCTAGGCTCCTGCCGACGCCGTTAGGATTTTTGCCATTCTTCTTGATCTTCATCTTGAGTTTCATAGCACGCACGCTGGTCGTATTAGATTAAGGCATTAAGGATTTGGAATTGGGCTTTAATACCTTTGTCCTCTTGTGGTGATTGACGAATGATTATTTTGAGATGAATGCCTTGTAGTATAGTATCCCCTTAATCGTCTTAGAATCGCTTACTTTGCCATCCCTCACCATCTGCACAGCCTTCTCTATGTTGATTCTCCTTATCCTGAGCACTTCCCCTGCCTCTGGATGACGTTTGCCTTTGGCAAAATCGTCAGCGAGGAAAAAATATGAGAGCTCATCGGTAAAGCCAGCAGAGGAGTAGTTCTTGAACAGGTATCTTAGCTTCTTCGCCTTCAGGCCTGTCTCCTCCTCGAGCTCCCGCTTCGCCGCTTGAATTGGGGTCTCTCCTTTATCCATGAATCCAGCAGGGAATTCCAGCAGCCATTTCTTGATGACTGGCCTGTAATGGCTCTCTAGAAGGAATTTTCCGCCAACGACTGGAATTATCACAGCCACCATCGGGTGCTTTACAGCTGTGATTTTTGCGCTCTTTCCGTTTGGCAGCCTCTGCATCCTTTCTTCAAGTGCGATCACCTTATTCTTGAATATCAATGTCATGCCCTCACTTTGTCTCCCT
>JAJYDY010000003.1 GCA_021790455.1 Microcaldota archaeon
CCTTCAACACCGCGTTATCTATGTCCCTCCCTGAAAGGTGGACGTAAGTGGCGGCCATTTTGCTATCTCCAGTCCATCCAAAGAATATCTTGAGCTGCTGCTCGGTGAGTTTATTGGCATAGTAAGAGGCCCGACTATGCCTAAATAAATGCGGATATACGCGCTTTTTTATTTTTGCAAGCTCGGATACTCTCTTTAACATCATTCTTATTGCCCCATAGTCTATCCTCTCTATAGCAGTATGGGCTCCCAGCCCGACCCATAACCATGACGTCCTGTCCTTTTCCTTAAGTGTATTAAGGTAGGCTGCGACAAAAGGAACACTAAACATTATAGGTATCTTCCTCATGCCTGTCTTTCCATTTACTATTATGTGGGCCGGATTGGAGACCAAGCCTATGTCTTTTATCTTCAAGCCCATAATCTCTCCCATACGGCAGCCCGAATCATAAAGCAGCGCTATAATGGCCTTGTCCCGGATGTTTGTCGCTGCTTCCAACATCCTTAGTATCTCGCTTTCAGTTAGTATGTCGTCCGGGAGCACTTTTTTGTTAGATTTCAAAGAGGTTTTTATCCATGAAACCTCTCTCGGGTAAAATTCGTCGTCCCCGATAAAGTGTTTGTAGAACTGCTTTATTGAAACCTTTATGTTCTGCTTTGTCTTCTCGGAGTAATCGCTTCGTTCTATCGTAGCAACAGCATTCGCTACATCGTCCTTTGTTGTTTTCATGACCGATTTGCTCCCGATCGCTTTTAGATAAATCGAGAAACAATAAAGATTCTTTAAGATTGTCCTTTCCGCCAGGCCTTTAGAATTCATGAAGCTTATGTAGCTGTTTGCCTTTTCCTTATTTGCTGGGGGGATTTTGTGGTCTGATTCTATTGCGTTAATCAGTCTGATGCGCCTGCCTTCAGCCTCATCTATGTAAGACATGAATAATTTATGTAACGTAGTTTATATAAAGCTTTAGGTATCCCCTTTGAACAGGCCTCCTCGTAAACATAAAATGGGGACGCCGAGATTTGAACTCGGACGACTAGCTCCCAAAGCTAGTAGTCTACCAGGTTAGCGTACGTCCCCGTGAAGGTGCTTGTGGAGGGGCACATATATAAGATGCATAGATATTCGCAGAAAAGTTAATAAAGGCGTTGCACAAAATCATTATGTCATCTTTTTTCTCTGATGTTTATGCAGCTACCAGACCTACCATGGATTGAGAAGTATAGGCCAAAGAACTTAGATGGAGTAATAGGGCAGAAGCTGATTGTCGGAAGGCTCAAGGCGTTTGTAGAAAGAGGAAACTTCCCTAACATGATATTCGCAGGCAGTGCAGGCATAGGAAAGACAACCTGTGCTATAGCGATGGCGAACGACCTTTATGGCGATGAGTTAAACGGCGCCATGAAAGAGCTTAACGCATCGGATGCACGCGGAATAGATGTGATAAGGGGAGAGGTAAAGGAGTTCGCGAAGACGATGTCTATGGCAAAGGTGCCAATAAAGATAATATTCCTTGACGAAGCAGACGCGCTGACAAGCGACGCACAGCATGCCCTCAGGAGAACAATGGAGAAGTTCTCGAAGGAAACGCGTTTTATACTCAGCGCAAACTACGCCAGCAAGATAATAGAGCCTATCCAGAGCCGGTGCGTGGTGTTTCGTTTCAAGCCGCTCAACGAAGAGGAGATGAAGGAGTACATAGAAAGAATAGTCCGTGAGGAGAAGCTGGAGACGGAAGGAAAGGCGATTGACGCGCTTGTCTATGTTGGAGACGGCGACCTGAGGAAGCTCACGAACATACTCCAGAGCGCTGCGATGCAGAGCAGGAAGATCACGGAGGCGAGCATCTACGAAGTTGCTGCAAAGGCAAGGCCAAAGGAGATAGTGACCATGTTAAAGGATTCAGTTGCAGGGAATTTCAATTCAGCTAGGAACGAACTTGATAACCTGATGCTTAGGCACGGGATGAGCGCGGAGGACATACTCACACAGTGTTACAGGGAGGTGCAGGGCCTTGGCGTTGATGAACGTCTGAAACTCAAGATAGTGGTGCAGCTCGGAGAATGCAACTTCAGGATAGTCGAAGGTGCGAACGAAAGGATACAGCTTGAGGCCATGCTGGCTACCCTCGCATTGCTTGGAAAGGAGAAAGGTTGATAAGATGAAATCGAGAAGTAGTCCGGCCATGCCGCGCATGTATGTAGATGGCCAGTCCCTGTCCAAATTGGAGATGATATTGTGCACTCCGGCATATTTTGATACGGAGAAGTTTGGCCTTGCCTTTAGAACAAAGAAATTCACTGGCTATCACTCGTTTACCGCTGGATCTAGCGATAGTGTCTATGACGAAAGGCGATGGCTGTATATAGCTCACTTCAGCGTCGGCATGATAGAAAGATTCAAGAATGAGGTTATTGTTCTATTCCCAAAAGTCATGACTGATGAGGGGGGTAATAGAAAAGTCGAACGGCCAATAGAGGTCAGAGTTGGTGGAAACCTTGGTCCAATCGGCGTCACGCTCTTATTGGGAAAAATCGCCAGGGAACTCGAGAATAACAACGGCGCAAGTCACTTGGTTAGGAATCAGCGACACCAGGCAATCACCTCGATCAGGACCTAGTTATAAAAGCACTACCGCTTTGCCTATGAAAGAGGCGTAGCTCTCTGCAGTTGTATTGATCGACTCTTTTTGCATTTTGCTTAATTTGCCAAATGGCCTAAGCGTAATCTCTACAACGCCGTTCTTTGTCATACTTCTCCATGTGCCGATTATCCTTCCATCAAACACGATGGTGGGCAAGAACAAGAACGTACTGCCTCCAATCACCTTGTTGAAGTGACTTGGATCGAGAATTGCACTGCGGTCCCTGTACGCAATCAAGTACTCATCAAATGCTGGAAGAAGATACGCTGCGCCCGGATTGGCTTTTACTTTGATGTTCTTTGACATGAAGTAGGATTTTTCATCGATAACTTCTTCGTGCAGCTGCGTAGCAGCCGCTTCAAGTCCTAGTTTGGCATCCCACATTCTAAGTCCCGCCCACCATGAAAAGTCATTGACAGTCGCAGGGCCGTGCCCGATAAAATACCTCTTCGCCAGTGCTGCAAGTGCCTCTTCGCGCCTAAGAGAATTTTTGTCGCCAACCCAATCATTTAGGAGCACAAATGCCGGCTGCTTGCCGACATGAGGGCCAAAGCAAATCATGCCTTCCCTGGCTGCCCTCCTAATTATATGGCTCCTGACTTCATTTTTTCCGAGCGCTGGGATTCCGGTCCTTTTAAGCGCATCGTGCAGCTCCTTGCGCGGTATATACTTCCTTCCTTCGAATGCCTTTAATATCGCTCGCTCTCCCTGCTCAACAATCGCCTCATCTAGACCATTGCGTCTCTGGTAATCCGGCACTTTTTGTTCCGGGCAGAGGGAAAGCATCCATTTTACATCTTTGTGGGAAACAAAGTGGAGAGTATGGCGCATCGGCCACGTGCGCACTATCTCCTTGTCCAGGATCGCTTTCTCTACGTCGGCCCTTTTCGCGTCTTTCAAGCGAAGGCCTATCGCCCATAGCGCTCCATAGTAATCCTGCGCCTGGACTGCGCCGAGTGAAGAGACCACGTCTGCTGGCGTCATTGAGGTTGTCCTGGCGATCTGCTGGCTGATTAGCCTGCGATTCGCAATATCTTGCTCGTCAATCATTCCATCCTTATTTCCAATGGTCCGCCATAGTCCATCTGCGGCGCCTGTATGTAGAGGTCGATGAGATAGCCCGTCTTGTTGTCTATCTTGAAAGGCGTCTGTGGATCTGAGCTTACAAACGCAAAGGGAGGAAGCACCTCTATCTTCCTAACCTCGCCTCCGAAATCTACTGCTCCAAAGAGATGGAGATTCTGCTTGAACACCTGCCCCTTCGATAGGTCCAGGATTACCGACTTATCCTTCATCTCTGTCCGCTTGTCCTTGAACCCTACGATTATCTTTGATATCTCTAGGTGCACCATGTCTTCTGCGCTGTCCGAGAGGAGTTCTATATTGAGAGGCCCTTCGTAGGAGTAATCGGGCGTGTTTACTGTGAGCTTGAATTCTATCTTCTCTCCCTCCTTTATCGCTACAGGCAGGTTTGGGAAAGCCGAAACAAGCTTGAATGGCTCCTTGATCGAGACGCCTTTTATCCGCATGACTGGCTTTTTCTGCGGCTTGAAGTAGGTATTCAGGAACTCAAAACTCTCCTGCTGCCGATTTTGGAATGGTATGGTTACATCGAACACCTTTCCCTTTACCTCTACCTTTCCAAGAGTGTGCGTAGAGCCTCGCCACTTGAGGTTTACAGCAGTAACAGCGACTTTTGTACCCTTCTTCAAGAAGTTGAAGTTCATTGTAAGGATTTCAGCGAAAGTTATATTTATTCTTTTGGTTGATAACTTATTGGTGGTGAATTGGTGGAGGAGGGTTCAAAAGCGCCCCCATTCAAGCTCATGGGGGACGATGGAAAGGTGCATTCGCTCAGCGAGTTTGCAGATCGCACGCTTGTGCTTTACTTTTATCCGAAGGATGATACTCCTGGCTGTACGATAGAGGCTAAGGACTTCACAAAGCTGCTTCCAGCAATTAAAAAAACAGGGGCGGAAGTTGTCGGAATCAGCAAGGATGAATTTGACTCTCATTGCAAATTCAGGGACAAGTATTCCCTGAAGGTGCTCCTTCTTTCTGATCCGAGCAGCACGACAATCAAGAGCTATGGCGCTTATGGGGACAGGGGAATCTTCGGGAAAGGAACTCTTAGGAAGACGTTCGTGATAAGAAACGGAAAGATAATAAAAAACTTTGGAAAGGTGAGCGCGGTCGGTCACGCTAATAATGTACTTGAGTACCTTAAAGCAATGAAGTGAGATGATGAATATCTACTTTGCCGGTTCCGTAACTGGTGGAAGAAACGATGCCGCGCTCTATCAAAAGATAATAGCGCACCTGAAGCAGTATGGTGTGGTCCTTACAGATTTCCTTGGCGATTCCTCCGTGAATCCAAAGACAGGCACAGGACCAATCGACGAAACGGTAAAGTTATTGACCGAACTGCTGAAGAAGACTGACGTGATGGTTGCAGAGGTGACAACCCCCTCCCTCGGCGTCGGATATGAGATAAGAGACGTGCTTAGCTCCGGAAAGCCGATACTCTGCTTATACAGGCCGCAGCCGGACAGGCGCCTATCGGCTTTGATTGCAGGCAGCAGGGGGATTATAGTTAAACAATATCAATCGATATACGAAGCACAGTTGTATATCGACGCTTTCCTCAATGAGCTGCAGGACTCAGGAAAGATTTGATCCTCTCATTTCCTTTAGTGCTTTTCTGTACGCTTCAAGCGTTAGTCTTGCTGTGTTCTTCCACGTGAATCTCCTCGCATAGTCCATCGCTGTTTTCCTTCTCTTCGCATCGTAGCCGCTCCTCTTCAGCTCGCTGATTATCCTTGCCATGTCTGCACTGTCCTCAGCTTCGAAGCAGTAGCGCCTTATCTCCTTTGCAATGCGCCCTTTCTTGCATATGATGACTGGAAGACCGCGAGCCTGCGCTTCAATTATGGCAAGGCCTTCGCCCTCATAGGAGCTTGGGAAGACGAATGCATTGAAACTGTCATAGATCTTGACCAGGTCTTTCTCTGGTGCAAATCCCTTGAATTCTATCCTCTTGTCGCCCTTTACTCTTTCCCTAAGCATATTGTACTCGAACTTGGGAGGCCCCCAAAGCTCGAACACAACATCTTTTTCAGGAAGCATCTTAAAAGCCTCAACAGCAAACCCGACATTCTTTCTCGTCCTGAATGCGCCGACATAGCCGACCTTGAATCGTTTCACATGCCCCTTCTTCTTCAGCGGTGCGCTTATGAAGCGTTCGTCCATGCCGTGATTTGCAACAAATATCCTCTCTTTTGGAAATCCCATCTCTATAGTCTCATCCCTTGTCTGTGTAGAGTTTACCATTATGTAGTCCACAGAAGAAAGGGAGATCTTTACCGGCATCTTGAGGAACGTTCTTGACCACCAAATCTTCTTTAGCGCACTCCTTTTTACGTCAGAGCTCAATTCAGGCACTAGGAGGAACTGGAAATCGTGTATAGTCATGAACTTTATCGTGTTCCTTGATCTTAGATTCTGCATCGGCATTAGCGTCAGGCTGTGCGCTATGTCGAATTCGCCCAGATTTGCAAAGAAGTTGCCCAATGCAAACGATAGCCTTTTACTGAGGTGCTTCCTCACTGGAAGCTCCACCTTTTCCACGCAAGACGAGTATTCAGACTCGACCTTTTTCATGTTTCTGTATAGCTCGTACATATAGCGGAGCGTCCCCTCTCCCTGCGCCTTGTCAAAATCCCCTTTTGGTGCCAGTAGCGCTATTCTCATGCTTTCACTTCCCAAATTCCCTCTTTTGGTACTTATCGTACTTCCTTGCCCTCTTCATGTCAACTTCGTGGTTGTCCTTGAAGTTCGACTGGATTCCGAATGTTTCTGAGTAAACTTTATCGCTGATGAGTTTTGCCGCTGCATTCCTGTCGCCGTTTATCGCAGCCTCTATGAAGTTGTTTATGTTTACATGAGATACATAGCCATCTGTCTTTACTTTCTTGAAGTACTTCGGCATCTTAAGTACGAACGGCACCCTGACTATCTCGTCTATCAGACACGGACCGTGCCCTATGAAGCCATCTCCGCCTTCGCCAAAGCTCTGGCCATGATCTGAAGTTATCATCACAATTGTATCCTCTTCCCCAAACCGCTCAATCAGGTCTGTAGCTACCTGCTTTGCGTATTTCAATCCCATTATTGAAGCAGTCGCATATCTCTTCTTCCACTCGCCTATGAGCGCTTCGCCTGGCTGCTTTTTGAAATAAGGAGTCAGTAGGTCAAAGTCCTTTCCTTTCTTGCCTATATATGGCTCGTGCGCCTCCATGAGATTGATGAAATAGAAGAATGGTTTCTTTATTTTTTGTGCCCTTATCTTGGCCATCGTCTCCTTGCCCCCCTTCTCAAGAGGCCAGCCTTCTATCATCTTTGCATTCAGCTTCTTGAGTAGATTCCTAAAGGTCAGGAGCGCGGTTTTTGGCAGGCCCCTGACTTCTGTTATCAGGGCGGGGTCGTCCCTAAGCATAGCGAATCCTATCTTGAAAAAACTGCCTCCAAATTTTGCTCTGTACTTTGCAAGCATCGGCTTTAGTCTCTTTGGCACCTCTATCGCATGGCCCTGCAGATCGGTGAAATAGGTTTCTTCAGTGAAATGCTGGAATTCGTCAAATCCATAGACCGGGTGTATATAGGGGTTTGATGATATCAGGTAAGTGGAATAGCCGATGGTATTCAATGCCCCTACTATCGTGGGGACCTTTATCCTCATCTTCGCTATATCAAGCGATTTTATCTCTTTTGTTTCATGGGAGCCATGCTCGCTGGGGTACATCCCAGTCACCATGGAAACGTGTGAGGGCAGAGTCCATGGCGCAGCCGCTATGCAATTCTTGAAGATAAGCGCATTGGAAAATAGCCCGGAGTCTAATCCGGCCTTGCTGATCAGCTTCTCAGCCATCTCCTGCCGTAGAGTGTCTACTACGATAAGCACTATGTTAAATTTCTTCAACAAGTCACCAATTATTATCTGGGTAGCCCATTAAAAGACTTTCCTTCAAGACCAATACTTTTAAATAGCTTAATGTAATAACATTATACTATATGAAGAAAGGAAACCCAGGCATAAAAAGGAAATATACGACGATTACTATCCCGACTCCCCTCTTTGCAAGGATACAGGAGATAATAAAGGAGACGGGCTTCTCATCTGCATCCGACTATGTTACCTACATAATGAGGGAGATGGTCTCCGAGGTGCAGGCGAGCAAGAAGCCAAGCGCAAGGAGTAGCAAGGCAGAGGGGGAGGTAATCAAGAAACTTCGCGCTTTGGGGTACGTCTGAAAACGTGAATTATATGAGCAACAAGATCAATGATATCGCGGATGCGCTCTGGAAGGATGAGAGCGAGAGGAATTGGAAGGAGTTTGCCAAAACTCTGCCAAAGAGCGGGTTAAGGTATTACAGGGTGGTCTTCCTGAAAGGGGAGAAACTAAAGAAGGCTCAAGACCTTACCAAGTCTTATGCTGAACTATACGATGCAAAAGAGAGGTTGGTGGCTAAGATACCAATTTTCGAGAAAAAGGGCAAGAGAATAGAAGGCGCCACATACTATATGAAAGGCCTTCTAACAATAAATAAAGTTGACGAGTGGGTTAAATGATTAAACAAGATCTAAACGCTTTGGAAGAGAAGAGCATCTATATAATAAGGGAGGCAAAGCTGAAGTTCAAGAACATTGCAGCACTGTGGAGCATGGGCAAGGATTCCACCACCATGCTAGCGCTGACAAGAAAGGCGTTCATGGGAAAGATCCCATTCCCAGTAATCCACATCGACAACGGAATAGATTTTCCCGAGACTTATGATTTTAGGGAGGAGCTGGCAAAGAAATGGAACTTCAAAGTAATTGTCGGGCATAGCGAGATAAAGCCTGACCTCGTAGGATCAGCATGCTGTGGCAAGAACAAACCAGAAACGCTCAAGAAGATAATGGCCGAATACGGATTTGACGCGCTCATAGTATCTATAAGGAGAGATGAGCATGGAATAAGGGCAAAGGAGAGGTATATGTCTCCAAGAGACGAGAAGTTCAGATGGAACTACAAAGACCAGCCTGCTGAATTATGGGATGACTATACCTCAAAGCTCGACACGAAGGGGCACATAAGAGTGCACCCGCTGCTGGATTGGAACGAGATCGATATTTGGAACTATGTCAAAAGGGAGAATGTGCCAGTCAATTCGCTCTACTTCTCTAGAAATGGATTCAGGTATAGGAGCCTTGGATGCACGCACTGCACAGTTGCTGTTAAATCTAATGCCAAGAACGTAGACGGCATAATTAAGGAGCTTGAAACCACGAAAATAGAGGAAAGATCCGGAAGGAGCATGGACAAGGAGAATGAGTATGTCATGCAGCGGCTGCGCCAGTTTGGCTATATGTGATCTGATGGAAGTCAAGAGCATTACATTACTGGGGCATAAAGACCATGGCAAATCAACCCTTATAGGTAGCCTATTGATGCAGACAGGTGCAGCTACAAAGGTCAGGATAAAGGAAGCAGAGGAGTATAGCAAAAGGATGGGGAAGGCGTTTGAGCCGGCTTTCATCCTTGACAGCTTCGCTGAAGAAAGGACAGGGGAGATGACAATAGATACGACAAGGGCTGAGATAAAGTACAAGAATCTCGCGTTTGCGCTCATAGACGTCCCAGGACACGAAGAGCTGATAAAGAATATGATAAGCGGCGCCTCGTATGGGGAAGTTGCATTACTTCTTGTCTCTGCAAAGAAGGATGAAGGCATAAGGGACCAGACAAAAAGGCACCTCTTCCTTTCCAGGATGTTCGGCATAGAAGACCTTGTAATTGCTGTCAACAAGATGGATACAAGGAATTTTGATGAGGGCTCCTTCCTTGCGGTGAAGAAAGAGCTCTCTGGCTTCATCGGGCGCATAGGCTTTGACACAAAGAGGGTTACGTTTGTGCCAATTTCCGCTTATTCTGGGGAAAACCTTGTAAAGAAGAGCAGAAAGATGAAATGGTACAAGGGAGAGCCGCTGATAGAGGCGCTCTATGAAAGCGCCAGAAGGAAGAAAAAGCAGGGAAATGGCGCACTTAGACTGTTGGTGCAGGGGACTATAGATGATGGAGCGGGAATTATAGGAGGGAAAATAGTAAAGGGCCACCTCAGTGCTGGAGAGAAGATTGCGATACTTCCACAGGACCAGCATGCGATGGTGAAAGAGATAGTTGTAAAGGGAAAGAAGGTAAAAAAAGCTAGAGTAGGGGAAAACGTCGCAATTACGCTCGATAAAAGGATGCGGTTTGAGATGCGCGGCTCCGTCATCTCAAACACGGATGAGAAGCCAAGATTAACGAACAAGATCAGGGCAAAGATATTCGTCGTCAACAAACCAGGGAAATCGCTGTGCTTGAAGTTCAATGGCATAGACCTGCAGTGCAGCGGAATTAAGATACTCAACAGCATAAACTCTGTTACTGGAGAGAAAGGTCCCGCTAAGGCTGAATCACTGAATGCGATAGAAGCAGAGATAGAGTTGGAGCAAAAGCTACCTGTGGAGGAGTTTGAGACCACTAAAGAGCTAGGCAGATTTGTCCTCTACAGCGGTAATGAATTTACGGGCATAGGAACCATCCTTTAAGTATCTTTGCTGTTCATTTTCAAACAGAGACCATGAGCGAAGAAAACAAGAGGATGTTCTCTCTAATCGCCAAGAATTATGATAAAACCAATAGGCTGATAAGCCTCGGTGCTGATTCTGGATGGAGGAAAGAGGCCGCAAAGGAATGTGCTATCGACAAAAAATCGATAAATGTACTGGATGTAGCTACCGGCACGGGGGAACTGGCAATCTCTATAGTGCGACAAGTGGAAAAGAACAAGAGAAAGGTCCATGTTGTCGGTCTGGACTTCAACAAGGACATGTTGAAAATCGCAAAAGACAAGATTGCAAAGAAAGGAATAATTGATATAGATTTCATGATGGGGGATGCGCTCGCGCTTAACCTTTGCAACAGTTCGTTTGACGTTGTTACTTCTGGTTTTGCGCTAAGGAACTTTGATGACCTCCAACAATTTATGAAAGAGTCCTACCGCGTGTTGACGCCAGGAGGCAAGATTGTATTTTTGGACGTTGCGAAGCCTGACAATGTATTCAACAAGCTGTTCGAGAAATACTATTTCAATATCATTCCGCTCATGGGGGCACGCTACAACAAGGATGCATACGTGCACCTTATCACAACAGCATGGCGCTTCAATAAGAACGTGCTTTCGCAGATGGCAAAGAGCATCGGTTTTGTGCATCCGAAGCTGAGAAACCTGACATTCGGGACAGCGTTTATCTTTACTGCAAATAAGCCGAAGAAGGCAAAGCGATAGGCGTCACTGCTGCATATTCTGCATGAACTCCCTCACACGAAGAGCAGCTTTTATCCCACTGGCTGCAGCTGTTCCGGCTTGCCTGTAGAATCTATCAGAAACATCACCTGCAACGAATACGCCAGGGATTTCAGTAAGGACCTCCTCCTTCGTCACTATATAACCCTGGTCATCGAGCGACAACTTCCCCTCCAGGAATTGCGTGTTTGGCACATAGCCTATCGCAATGAAGACTCCCTGGCACGGAATGGTCGATTCTTTTCCTGTATTCACGTCTTTTATCCTAACACCCTCAACTCCAGTGACGTCTTTTCCAAGTATTTCCTCTACTGTGCTGTTCCAAACGACCTTTATCTTCGGATTTGAAAGAACAATCTGCTGCATGATCTTGCTTGCCCTGAATGAATCCTTTCTATGCACTATCGTTACCTGTTTGACAAATCTAGTAAGGAAGTTTGAATCTTCCATCGCTGTGTCGCCTCCGCCTACTACAACGACGTTGTCCTTTCCTTTGAAGAACGCACCATCGCAGTTATGGACTATACTATTCGTGGTTACATAGGTATGGTTGCCCTCAACCGCCAAGTTGTAGACAAGGCCGTCATAAGATTTTTTAATGATCGTCTTAATTGGAAGGTGTACATAGTTGTCTATAATCCATGCGTGGTAGTTCCAGCGGTGCTTCTTCTTTGCCAACAGCGGATGGCGTTCATCTAGAACTTTAGACATCATCTTAATCCAAGGTCCGCCAATCACCAGCTGATAAACATCTCTCTTAAATCTAACTTCTCTGCCTTCTATTGTGCTGTGTTCAAGCGTTTTGAATCGCCTTTTCTCCAAGTGGGGCAGTATGTTTAGCCTTAATAGAATCATCTTTAGCTGCTCTGCAAGTTCCCTTGAACTCGTCGTTATTACAAAATCTTCTGCACGCGTGCATCCATCACCTCGCCACATTCCTTTTATCAATTCTTTCTGTAAACTTCTTTCCATAGTAACAAAAAGATGCGGCATTCTCTTTTCGTGCGAATATTTCGAAAACCATTTTTGGAAAAGCTTACTCAATATCATTGAGTAAACAGTAACCTTTAATACAGATTTCTCTGGTTTTATTGCAGCATCCAAACCAAATTTCCTTTTAATTATGCGCTTAACATCTCTAGCATATTCGGTTTCTTTGATATTAAATGCAAATGACATTCCTCTGCTGTGAGAGTATCCCTCAGAAAGATAGTATCCAACAAGCCTGCCAAAATCTTTATCGACGTTTATGGTGTTTGGTAATCTGTGAGATGTGTGTGTTTCATGGAGCTGCATAACTCTTCCTTTGTTATCTAATCTTAACTTCAGTTCTTTACTGATGTCAAATTTGAACAATGTAGCTGTTTTTTTTACAATCGGGTATAGTACAACGTGTCTTTTGTTTAACTCGCCAGCCTCTACCCAAAAAGGTTTCGACCAGGAAACTTTGTGGTAGTTTACGCCTTTGCCCCTTTTTAGCGTTTTTACTAAAACAGGATGGTTTGGTGTTAGAAAGGTATACTCTGAACGGAAAAGCCTTGTTTTAAAGCCTATTAGTTCTCCCTTATATTTTCTTTTCATTACCTCAGCGACTGGTCTGAATGTACCATCGACAGTTAGGACTCTCATACCTTTTGCAGTTTGGCCTATTTTTTTAGTTGATGGATTAGAAACTATAAGTGAATTTGGTGGTAAGCAAGTAGCGCAGGTGCTTACCCCCTTCCCCATGTGCTCCATCTCTGAAGGAATGCCAAGAGTCCTTGCGTTTGCGCCAGTAGAAATTATTATCGTGTGCGCCTGATAGGTATTTTCTGCTGTTTTTACTGTGAAAGGCCTTTTGCTGAAATCCACTTCCGTAACATCCTCTGCTATCATCCTCGCGCCGAACTTCTGCGCCTGCTTGGTCATGCCATCAATAAGCTCAGGACCTTGCACTCCATTAGGGAAACCTGGATAGTTCTCGACGGTGGTGGTAAGAAGGAGCTGACCGCCTGCGATTGAACCTGTAATCATAAGAGGCTTGAAATCTTCCCTTGCAGTGTATATCGCTGCAGAAAGTCCGGCTGGACCAGATCCTATTATTATCACATTCTCTATCATAAAAAGAGCACCGATTATCCTTGTCTTATTATTTAAGGGAAGTTAATGTATAAAATAGTTTCTTTCGTTATACTGACAGGCGACTGGATGATACACTCGAATGGGTTAGCGCTATCTCTTGACAGGAAGGAGAAGGGAGCGACGGCGGATTTCATTTCACACGCACATACAGACCATATCGCATCTGCGAAGTCTTCGAAGAATGTTATCGCGAGCAAGGAGACGGTTGAGCTGCTTGAGGAATTCAGAGGCATCAGTATAAATCAGGTCCAATTGCCACGATCTGTAAAATTGCTTGATGCAGGGCATATGCTTGGCTCAAAACAGATTGCAATTGAAGATGAAAATAAGGGAGAGAGGATAATCTATACAGGCGACTTCCAACTCCAGGAGTCACGCGCTTGTAGCAGAATAGAGCTGGAAAGCGCTGACACCGTTATAGTGGATTCCACCTACTTTGATCCTGATATAAAGTTTGATCCTAGGGAAGAGACCGAATCCGCAATACAGTTCTGGACCGAACTGAAGCTAATGAGCGGGATTGTGCTTTTCGGCACTTATTCCGTTGGGAAGGCACAGGAATTGATCGCAATCCTCAACGAGCAGGGGATTGTGCCGCTTGCCAGCAAGAAGATAAGCGCAGCAAGCGAAGTCTATATAAAGAACGGTGTAAAGCTCGACTACGCATCAACAACTCACAACAGAGATGATTACGACCAGCTTATAGGTGGAAATTTTGTTGGGATTGTCGAGAATAATTCTGTGAGATCCATAAGCGCAAGGCTCAACTCAAATTATAGGAAACAGGTGTTCACGGCAGTTGCGACCGGCATGTCCACAATGATGAACTTCAATACCGATGTTCAATTCGCATTGAGTGATCATGCTGATTTCTCGCAGGTGATGGAATACATAAATTCGGCCGGCGCTAAGCACGTCTTCACTTACGGACAGAATGCAGCGCTCTTAGCAGGCAATCTAAGGAAAGCGAGCTACAATGCACTGCCATATATGGGAATTGAAACGGCATTGAACCAATTAGTCAAGGAATAGAATCGATAAAGCTCCTAACGTGCTTTTCAAATTTTAAATCTTTCTTTTTTCCAACAACTTTTCATCGGCAGTGTAAAAAGAGCAACCGAGTATGAAAGCTAAAGCCAAATAGGATGCGTCATGTGCTTTATTTACTTACAACACCAGTAACTTTTGGATTTTGTAACGTGCTTATCAAAATAGTTTTACTAGCTGCCTCTATTTTGATGCCATCAACATTTGCGCTGGTTATGGCAGCATCCAGCCAATTTTGATAGCTAGAATTAGTCGTCATATTTTGGTCGGTATTCATTATCACAGTATAAAACGTTTCTATCGCTACTAGGTTTGAATATTCAGCAAGCTGACCTGCCTGTTCAATATTGCCATTTGACACTTGGCTTGTTAATGTAATAAGATACGCAACGGAGCTTATTGAAGTTATCGCAATAAGAAGACCGAAGAAACCCACGTTATCCACCACATACAGTAAGACAAACCTGCTCGAATGTGCCGTTTGCACTAACGGGAAAACATTCTGTCTTTTCTGCCGCACACGTGCCAAAGCTTCCGACTTCGGTGCTTTTATTATTGATGGCAAGCAGGGATCCATCGAACGAATATTCTGAGTTTATATCCTTCAATAATGCTGAAATGCATTCCTTGTTTGATGATAGGATACAAGACCTAAAAGAAGCGTTTCTATAGAGGATCCCAGTAAAATCATAGAATACGTTCTGCATGCCAAAATCGATTCCGCGTTGAGATGTTGAAATTGAGTAAGATATTGATATTGCTGTGCCAACTACCGCTGACAGTGTTAATGAAGAGAGGAGGGCTTCTATCATTGCCATTTGCGCTTTCATAGAACTACCTTATCTCTATCGATGAACCCTGATATTGGACCGATTGGTTTAGCCCATTATAACCATAGATAAATGTCGCTATGTCGTAACTGAATGGCATTGTTGGTCTGCACGAATAGGATGTTGGAGAGCGCACTGGATAGAAGAGGCAATTGTTTGGCTGGATTGATTTTGCACCAAGGAGTGTCTTTTCGTAATTTAGAAGATAGGCGAGCGTCTTTTGTATATAGTTCAATGTATCGCTCCCGACCCATGTATTGTTGTTTATATTAAGGAGATTTACAAGAGATGCGTCGGTATTCGAATAGTTTTCATAATATGTATAATTAATCGCTGTGTCGTTCCCAGACTTATCAAGCACCGCGTAAATCAGATAGGGTGGAGGGAGGATCGACCCAGTATAAGTGCTATTGATATAGATACTGCCTGCTGGCGTGCTATTCTTAAAATACAAGTTTGCGCGCCTAGATTGACTTGTAAAGTTGGCTTCTAATGTATAACCAGCGTTTCCTAGGCTTATGGCAGCGCTATAAACATAGCTCTGCTCAGGTGTAAGAGTCCCTACTTTACTCGTTGTTTTGTTTTCTGCAAAGCAGTAATAGCGATCTTGACCATCCCACCAGAACCTATTGCAAGTGTTATCTGAAACTATAAATCCCCAGGTGTTGCTTCCACATTGCCACGGTTCCTTCTCCCTGCCACTAGCGTTATGGTATGCACAATGTGACCATGAGTACATCGATTCTACATTGTTCTGTTGCGCAATCGGGAAGAATACGCTCTCATTCCTGTTGTTGATGGTGGCGATGAAGTTATTGCCCGCAGTCGTATTCCCTAAGGCGCTTTGCCGGAGCGCATAAGTATAAGCGTTCGCCGTTACATTCAAAATGGAGTTGCTGGCATTGCTGAAAGTGCCGATTATAGTAAATTTGAGTGGTCCTTCCTCCGTTGGCAGATAAGAAAAAGTGAGCGCACCTATTGAGGAGTAGGGGACCGCTATAAGTTCTGGCGGAAGAATTGAAACGTTCGGTATTGAGCTTATGCGAATGCGCTCTAAGTTATAAGATTTAGGGTAGGCGACAACTACTTCCAAGCTCCCACTTTTGTTTATATAGCTCACATTAGAGACTACCGGAATGAGGCTTATATTGCCGGAATATCCTGTCGTTGTATTTGAACTGTGCGCATTGTACAAGGTCTGGTTATCTAGCGTTTCATACGCTGCGTTCTGCGCGCCCTGCAAATGCAGGTACTGGCTTAATACAAAAATGCTGAAAAGCGCCACTGCAGACAGTAACACTATGAACTCAAGGCTCGTTTGTAGTCGCATTGTCATCCACCATTAAATAGTATTGATCTCCCGCTATAGTCACAATTCTTTTTATTTCATAATCGTCTGTTTGAATTCCGTTTGCAGAAGAAAATTTGGATAGGGAATACCTATCACCAAAATAACCTTTCAGTACCTGCATTGCTAATGAGAGCGTCATGCCTGGTGACTCGATTATTGATATTGCATGCTGGACTTGCGCTTCTGAAGACAACATTGAACTTACGCTTATCCCCTGAGCAATCGAAGTGCCGCTTGCTATAGAAAGCTTCACGATGAATAAGGCGAAGAAGGCGGAGAATAGAGTAATTGCAATCAGAATTTCCAGGCTTAGAACCATACCCTTTACTGATCTCGACTTCATACTATCACTCTAAGATTCCCGCTTTGCGGAAATGTGCTGTTTAAAATCAACGAAGACCTAGAAATCGAATTGGACAATATCCTAGATTCGCCGGATAAATGGGCTTCGTAGGCCATGCTGATAGAGAGCACAAGAAGGGAAAATGCCACAGCTACCGCAAGCACTATAAGGAACTCAAAAAGAATCTGCGCCATCATGGGTTAGCACCTGAAAACTCAACAAGAAAGGTTTGGTTCGGATAGCGCAACATTTGGATTTCAGCAATCTCCCCGCTATAAGCGCAAGCATGGCTTTGGTTAATGCTGACATTGCTGTTAAAATAGTAGCTGGCGTTTGAGAACTCTACACTCTCAGCGCCAAACCTTGAATCGCAGACTGCTGATGGGATATAGGCAGTGAAGCTTGCTTTCTGGTAGCCCATGTTTGCATTTATCGATGCTACCATTTCTTCCAATGAGGCTTTTCCACCAATGCTTGATGCAATGGCGTTTCCCTTTATGTAGAGGGAGAGCACGATGACTAAAGACGCGGCTGATACTGCGGTGTAAATCAGGAACTCTAGTGAAACCTGTGCCTTCATGAAATCACTATTTTACGCTGCTGCTCAAGTTTGCAAGCTCATTTGCCAGCTGAGACCCTATGCTCTGATTCCCTCCTCCGAAAGAGTGCAGGGCGGTTCCCTTAAGCTGCATTATCATTGCTAGAGCTATGACTATGATTATGCTCACCGCTGAGAGCATCATTATGTACTCCAGCGATCCTTGCCCCCTCTTGGACTTTATGGGCACGAGCAATGTCCTTGACCAGTTTATGATTATGTCTATCATCTATCCACCTATAAGTGTAAACGCGAGATTCGAAGTTAAAGTGAAAAGAAAAAGACCAACAGCGGTAAATAGAGAGACTGTTGTCAAGATGTGCTTGGTGCTGTGCGTCTTACCAAAAACAGAATTAGAGTAGTTAATTATGACGAGATAACCTATGAATACTACAAAGAGGCTCATCACGCCAGCATTCTTGATCTGGGTGCTTAAGGTATTTGTAAACCTTATTATGTCAAGACTTATTCCTGCGAATATGGGAAAGAATACCGCCCCACCCATCTGGTTTATAGTAATTACATTTTCCATAGCGCCCAGAGTCTTCAGCCTATAGCTGTCTCTCTCCTTTGCATTCTCCCTTACCGCGATGAGTGCAGGCTCTATGTCGCTGCCGGTTTCTAGCCCAACATCTACTACGTCAATCAATTCATTCAGATAAACTGAACCGTGGATTTTCAATCCGGAGAAGGCGGATTCAGTCGGCATCCCGTCCCTTAACTTGGCGATGGCCTCTTTGAGAGTATTTGAAAAAATATAACTGCCGTTTGAGGTTGTCTCCAGAGCTGAAATGAGATTCTTTGATTTTGAATATTCGCTTATTAGGACATCAAGGAAGTTTATAGTATCCGAATCTATCCGACTAACGCTTTTCCCGGTCGCCAGCCTCTTTTTAAAAATAATAATGCCAAATCCAAGCGCGATTATGGAGATTGTAAAGTATCCAAAGATCGAAAACGCGGCACTTAGAATAAATAAAATGCTGCAAAAGAGGTTCCACCGCCATATTTCACTAATCTTCCTCATTTAATCTCATCCTTATAATGCTAGAAGCCCCTGGCAGCACAGACAGGAGCACAGTTGAAAAAAGCAGAAATTGCGATTCTGAATAAGAGAGGATAGAGTAGCCTACAAAGGCAAAAACAGCAAGAGAGGGGAGTATGGTGCTGAATACCATGCTTATTATGAGGTATCTCTGATTGGATCCTATCGCGCGCTCCCTCTTTATCAGAAAGTCCCTTGAAAGCCTGCTATGCGCGGTCTTAAGCGGATTCAGGATATTTCCAGTCTTTGAGTACTCGTATCCGACGGGCGTTAGGATATCGCTAACCTCACTGCTAAGGCTTTTCTCTGAGCAAATTGCACTGCCAAAGTCTTGACCAAAACACATCCGCTCCTTCAATCTTAGAAACACTTTAGAGATAGTGGTATTCCCATTACCCCTGCATGCCACTTCATTCATCCCTGAAAACAAGGGCATCCTACTGTCCTTCATTCTGCTGCCTAAAAGGCCTATGGCGCTTGACAGCTCTTTTATTTCTGCGTCCTTCTTTCGCTTCCTCGCCATCAAATTGTAGTAAGTGCCCACAAAAAGAGAAACAGAAATTATGATTGGCGCTGCAAAAAGCGCATTGTATCCGTTCGCTATGATTATGGTGGAAATAGCGATTGCAGGCGGCACAATCACTGAAAGTAGAAACTCCCTTGATACTACAGGCATCTCAGTTAACCTCATTGTATGCTGCTATATATTCATAGCTCGCCTTTCCAGAATTTTTAGGAAGGCTCATCGAGCTCAGGAAGCGTGCGCGCCTTTTAAGTTCTTTTAGCGTTTCGGCTGCGGTCTCTCCGCTATATTCGGAAAACGCCTTTATGACCTTCGAGGTTTTCAACGCCTCCTCATCGAAAACGCCATTTTTCATAATAGTATTAAGCTTTACGCCAAACGCGTCCTGCAGGCATGCATCAGTCTCCACTTCTCCCCTACTATGCCAATTGTATTCCACAATGCTCTCAAGATAGCGGCTCCCACCCGCATTCTGCATCATGAAAAGAGATAGATCGAGCATATTGAGTGCGTTTTGCTCCACCAGCATCGGAGCTGACACCAACCTGTTGATTATTGATATGCCATTGCTGCTGGTGTGCATCGTTGTCATAAATGGAATGCCGAGGTTTGCCCCTGAGAACGCCTCTTTTGCCTCGCTCCCCCTTATCTCACCTATTATCAATCGTTCCGGTCTCATGTGGAGTGCATTTACTATCTGGTCCCTTAAACCAATGGCGCCGCTTCTTGATGAACCCTGGAGTGGGATGACATTGATGAAATTAGGAAAGAACTTTAGTTCGTTGACGTCCTCCTCAATGGTGATAATGCGCTGCCTTCTTCCGACAAGGGCATTGATTGCTAGAAGGAGCGAGGTCTTCCCGGACGCAGGTGCACCAGAGATGATCATATTCTTTTTCGACTCTATTGCGAACCAAAGATAAGCAAGCGCAATTGGAGGAATAGCCTTTGTCTCTATCAGCCTTCTTATATCGATTCCCTTTCCCGTGTTTAGCCTGATTGATGCTGCAGCTCCTTTTACCGAATATGGCTTGAGCTGCGCGTGAACCCTGGATCCATCAGCCAATTGCGCATCTATTATGGGAAATGTTGAATTGAGTTCCTTTTCCGCCGCTGATATCAGCCTGTTTACCACGAGCCTAAAGCTGTTTTCACTGTTGAACTTTAGATTTGTAATGCATCTTCCGTACTTGGTATGGAAGACGGATATGTTCGAGTCGGGAGAATTAATCTCTATTTCCTCTATGTTTGACGCGTCCTCAAGCAATATGCTAATTGGTCCATGACCTATTATGTCATGCGCAACAAGATATGCGATTACATCCTTCCGCTCGTTCGTCTTAAAGTCCCTTAAGCTTTCCAGGCAGAGATCTAACGTTTTCCCTATCAGATTCTGATTTCCCTCCTGGGCCTGTAAACCGACAAGGTTGTTTATCACTTTCGCCTTTACCTTTCGTGCAATAGCTGCATCATTGCCGTTAAGATTCATAGCCAAGATTGAGTAAAGCGTCGTTCTCCCCTTAGTGCCTATTGCCCTGTGCAGGCCTTCGTCGGCATTGAGCACCTTGTCCGGGTAATCGTATGTGACGGAAAAGGTGAGGTCTGCAGTCTCGACAGGAGCCGCCTTCTCTTGGCCTGTATCTTGCTCTTTTATGCGGCTTTGCCGTGAAAAACTGCCAAAATTAAATAACACTCCGCCCACCATGGAATAGCTATTTACTTAACTACAAGTTATTTTACTCAAGTAAAATATATATACCTTTGTCTAAATGGGAAATCAACTCCAACTTTGTGTCCTTTGCTAATATTTATAAACCTTTATATGCAATATACAACCATGGTGGATAAGGAAAAAGCTAAAGATGAGATTTGGCTTCTTAGGAAGGCGCTCAGCAGACCAAACTACGCCGTGATGCTGCTATTGCTGCAGAAGTCTCCGCGCACCACAAGGGAGCTCTACTCGATCCTTGAGAAGAAGTTCACGCGAAAGACGCTTATAATAACGCTCAGGGAGCTCTCTCTCGACCTGAATATAATACAGCCTACGCACATAAGGACGGAGAAGGGATATGGGCTCGGATACAGGCTGAATCCAAAGATAAAGCCAGTGATAAAAGGAGTTCAGAAGTTCGCAAAGATCCTTGACGGCATAAGGAACGTATCTAAGTAGTGCAAGCGCAACGCAATCTTTATTGCTACTTTTCGCTATCTTTGCCGAGGCTTACGCGCTTCTGCTGCCTGTACATCTCTACGACCTCCTTTGATGTAGTGGCCTCCTCAACACTCTTGTCCTTCCTGATTGCGCCTTGCTCGCCGACCAGCCTTGGGAACCTGAGAGCGTATCCTACGCCGCCGTCCCTTCCGCAGGTGTGCATCGGCGACTTCGTTATCTCATCTGCCCTTATCGTGACAACATATCTTGGAGTGACCCAGAAGTCAGGCTCCACGAGCGAATCCACGCGTGCCGGCTTGAGTTTGGATTTTATCCTGCCAAGGGTGCTCTCGAGTTCCACCATCTGCTTCTCAGTAAAGCCGCTGCCAATCCTTGAAACGGTCTCGAAAAGGTCCCTCTTGTCGTTGTAGGTCGCGCAGAGAAGCCCTCCGAAGCCAAACTCCCTTCTCATGCCCCTGCCGAGGTAGTAGCCTACTATCACGAGATCGACAGTATCGGAGAGCTCTCCCCTGTAGCTCCTCTTGAGCTTTATCCACGAGAACTTCCTCGCACCAGCCACGTATGTGGAATTGAGATCCTTTGCAATTATCCCCTCAAGGCCGGCCGCTATAGAGCTCTGGAAGTAGTCCTCAAGCTCCTTGGGCGTCTTCGCTATTATCGAGCCGGCTGTGACGATTGTCTTTCCGTTCTTCAGCAGCGCATCGAGTTCCTCCCTTCTCTTGTGGTACGGCTCGCTCATCAAATCCTTCCCGTTCAGGTACATGACGTCGAACGCGAAAAGCTTCAGTGGCATCTCCTCTATCTTCTTCTCAAGACCATGCTTCCTCTTCCTCTGGATAGTGGCCTGGAAAGGGAGGAACTCGTTTGTGGCTTCGTTGTATGCGAGCGCCTCGCCGTCGAGTATTGCGCTGTCGGCATGAATCTCCTTCTGTACGGCCTCTACGAGATCAGGGTACATAGAGGTGGTGTCCTCAAGCCGGCGGGAGAAAAGCTTGACCTTGTCCCCCTTCTTGTGCACCTGAACCCTGAAGCCATCATACTTCTGGTCGACCTCGGCCTTGCCCCCCATCTTCTCCAGTATCTCCTCTGCGGTGGGCAGCCTCTCCGCAAGCTCCGGGCGGATCGGCTTGAACAGCGTCAGGCCGAAGCCCTTAATGGCCTTCTCCCCTTCTATTGCGGCTTCCGCTATCACGCCAAGGTCGCTGTTGAGATTGTAGGCAATCTCAAGCTCTGGCTTCAGGCTCCTGTCGCCCTTCGCGACTATGGAGAGAGCCTCCAGGATCGTTGAGTCGCCTACCCCAAGCCTCAACTCATCGAGCGGATACTTGACTATGTACTTCGCCTCAATAGGGGTGGATGCGGTGATGAGACTGGAGAGCAGCTTTATCTTCGTGTCCTTGCTGCCCGAACCAGAGGTCGCAGCTATCCTGCGCATAGTGTCGTAAACCTCGTTGACCGTGAACTCCTTTGATGAGATTCGCTTGAGCTTTGACTTCTCCTTTATGTTCTGCGCAGCTATGCCCATGTCCCCGGTCTTCTTGTATTCCCTCTCCACCTCTTCCTTGGTGAAGCCGGTGGATATGGCTATCGCATCCTCCACTGTCTTCTCGGCCATGCCGAACTCCACGCCCTCAGATGGAGGCGCGAGGATCCCCTGGGTTATGTAGACAACGTGTGCTATCTCATCGTGCTTTGCTTTCTTGAGCAGCTCTGACATTATGTCCATCATCGCGAGCCGCGATGACACGGCCTCGAGTTTCTCGTAGTAGCCCGCAAGCTCCTTGAACAGCATAAGCACACCGAAGCAATAGGATTATGGAAGCTAGAACTAAAAAGATGACTAACGCTTACGAGCGCTGTGTGCCCCTGAGCAGCGAAGCGGGATTGACAGGGCTGCTGTGCTGCAGGCGCAGAAGCACCGAATAGTAGGCTGCGTCCACGCTGCTTATCATTGCACCGCCAGCTGTGAGGGAAGCGAAATCCGTCTTGTGCACCGCATCCAGCGCGAGAGTGGCTGTAGCGAGGGCTATGGCCATGCCTGTCGCTAGCCCCCTGAGCGTCCTAGAAAGCGCCATATTCCGCTCAGCGCGCGTCACCTGCTGTGTCACCGGAGTTTCCGGCAGCCTGTATGCAAACTTCTCTGCCATCTAATCACAAATGGGTCTGTCTTCCAGATATTTAAGGCTGGCGGTGTTGTTCAGCTTACTTGCACGTGATGGAGGAGCTGCTTATCCAATCGCAGTTGCCGTTCGATGAGCAGTAGTTCTGGCCGCTGTCGAAGTTGTTCGCGCTGCTCTGCGCCGTGCCGGAGCATATGATTCCGCTGGTGAGGCCGTAGAAGTGGTTTGAGGTAAACTGGTTGTTGGTGGAGTTGTAGAGTGTGAGTCCTTCACCGCTTGGGCTTGTAGATGTGTCGTTCGTGAACTGTGTGGTGTTTGTGAAAGATATGGCGTAGGACACGCCTCCTGCTGTGATGTTGTTGTCCAGGACCTTTGCGGATACGACCTTGTACAGGTACACGCCCTTTCCTGGCGTCACTATGCTATTGAGCTTTATCACAGTGCCCCCGAATATCGAGTTGGTCACGTTTATCGCTGGCGGGCTTGCGTAGTACTGAGAGGAATTATCGTACATCGTGTTGTTGAATATTGTTGCGCTGCCCCCCGTCACAAGCGCGGGAGTTGTGAATCCCTTGAGGTAGCAGTTCTCGAACTTTCCGCCGTGGGAGTTTGCAAACTGTGCGAGCGTGCCGCCGTTTGTCGCTATCACCGTGTGGCCATCGCAGTTGATCGCAGAGTCGTTGCCGGAGTACTTGTCGCATATGGCGCCATAGCTGTACACATAGTCCTGCGTGAGATAGTCTGTTTCCGGGGTGTTGTAGCTGCTGCAGAATATCGGCTTTGACCCTATGGGCAGCGCTACCAGCCAGTGGCATCCTATCTTCTTGCTGCCTGTGTTGATTCCGCCGTTCTCGCTCACCATGCCGCTGTCCTGCGCAGCGCAGTAGTAGTCTGCAGCCGTGCTTGATGCCATCGTGTTGTTTTCAACCGTGTTGTTGTTCGATGCGCCCTCTATCAATATTCCATAGTGGTTTGCATAGCCGCTGTTGTTCATAACCCTGTTGTTGACCGAGTCCTCCAGCAGCAGCGCTGAGCCGCCTGCGCCTATTCCGCCCATCGTATTGTTGAATATGGTAACGTTCCTGCTCCCTATGAGCGCTATTGTCACGTTCTTTGGCGTTGGTATTACTGTATTTGACACGGTTCCGTTCTTGCTGTCGCTTATGACTATGCCCGACTGACCGATCGTCTGACCGGAGATATGGTCGAAGTAGAAGCCGGATACGTTGCTTGCCTGCAGCGCTGTGTTGTAGTTTATTGCCTTGCAGTCCCTCACGCTGACGTTCTGCCTGTTGCTCACAACTATCGCAGCTCCCTGCGTAAACGGCTGCGCATCGAGCAATAGGCCGGAGCAGTTAAGAGATACGTCGCTCGCGTCTATCTTCATGCACTGCGAAGGCGCATTGATGACGTTCTGCGTGAGCGTGTATATGCCGGAGTGCTTTATGTCAGTGCACATGGTGAGCGGATATGAGTAATAGGTCGTGCTGGTGTGCTGAGCGCACGGCGCCCATGCCGCGTCGGTGAGGCCGCAGTTCGTGGAGCCCATGAGGTTGTCCGTAGCATTGTAAGAATCCGTTGTCGCGAACACGTCGAACCTCGTGTTGTTGATGGCGACACCGTTGTTGAATATGTTGCCGTACGAGTTCGCCACATATACCCCAAAGCGGTTGTAGTTCGTAGAGAAGTTGCCCAGTATGTCTGCAGAGGAGTTGGAGAAGTAAACGCCGTATGTGCTGTTGGTCGCCCTTATATTTGACATTGTTATGCCGAGAGAGCCGACAAGCGATACCGATGCATTGTTGTGCATCAGCGTCGAGTTGAGGATTTGCCCGCCGCTGACCTTGTTGAACAGTATCCCTATGTCAGAGCCATCGGCATTGCAGTTCGTGAGCGTCACGTTGTTTGCAGCGGCCTCTATGCCCGCATATGCATTGGATATTGAGTGGCCATTGCAGTTGAGCGCGACGTTGTCAGCGCTTATCTTCAGGCACGGTATCTTATAGTATGCGAGAGTGGCTATCGCTGCGCCGCTGTAATCCTGCATGTTGAGATTTGATGTGAGGGAATAAGACCCTGGCGCATCTATCGAGCCGCAGGATGAAACCTGTGTCGCTAGCGATATCTGCGACACGTTCACCGGGACGTTGATTCCCTGGCAGGTCACGAAGTCGCAGCCGGTCTGGTTGAAGCATGTGTTGCTCTGCGCAAGATTGCTTGAAGGGAGGCCGAACTGCGCCCTGCACTCGAAAGAGAACTGCGAGCCGACTATGAAGTTGTCTATGAACCTGTTCGTCGATGCGCTTATGTTGAAGCCATAGAACTCATTGTACCTCAGGCTGTTGTTCTGGAACAGGTTATTGAGCGAGCCTGCAGCGACTATCACGGCGCCGTAGGGGCTGCCGGACCGCATGAACAGGTTGCTCTGGATGGTTCCGCCGCTTGAGTTGCGCATGTAGAGGTTAGCTATGTAGTTTGTGCTAACGTTGTTGTAGAACATCTTGAGGGCGAGCACCGAGTCGGAGTAAACGCCATATGAGAAGTTGCTGATCGTGCAGTTGTCTATCGAAACATTCGATGCGCCGGTTACGAGTATCCCGTAGCTGAATGGGGGTATGCCTGTGTACGGACCCGAGCCGATGATGCTGTGGCCGCCGCACTGGATTGCCACATTGCTGCTCCTGACATATATGCAGGAGCTGTTTATGTTGCTTGTCTTTATGCTGCTGGACAGGGAATATGTTCCAGGCGCGGTCACGTTGCTGCACGAGCTGAGAGTGCCTGACTGCGATACTATGCTGGTTGTGCCTGTGATTGTAGAGACCGTCGTTGTGCTCGGTCCCTTGCTGATGACGAGCGCATAGACGAGGACGAGCAGGATGGCGATTATTATGACAGGGGCTATGATGTGCGAGACGCTGAAGCCTTTCTTCTTCTGCCCCTGGTCCAGCTCGGGTATGTCGCCGCTGCCAAATGGGCTCTGCTGCGGAATCGCTACCTTCATTCCGCCTTCCGTGCTATCGTCTGCCATCAAAGGACCCAAAAACTGATCGATAAAGCTTATGCGCTAATATTTAAAACACTTGCCCATATAACTATTTAATTGTGCCTCGGTAGCTCAATGGCAGAGCGCTAGTTTCGTAAACTAGAGGTTGAGGGTTCAACTCCCTCCCGGGGCTTTTTATGCTCCGTTTTCGGAAGTTTGCTACGCTTTGTGTTCTCGTATGTTTTAAATATCTTTGAACTGCTATAAAATCGATAAAATGGTAGGGGTAAAGGAGGTAGTAGCTGCACTCTCGAAGTGCGTTGATCCAGAGATGGGCTCTGACATAGTCAACCTCGGGCTGATATACAATATCAAGGTAGAGGGGAGCGAAGGGAAGGACGTGAAGGTCACTCTTACCATGACAAGCCCGATGTGCCCAGTAATCAGCATAATACTCGCTGACGTTCAGCTGAGGCTAGAGGCAATACAAGACATAGGAAAAGTGGACATAGACCTTGTCTGGGACCCTCTTTGGAATCCGGAGATGATGAGCGACGACCTGAAGTATGCAAGGGTTTAATTGACGATATTCTCGTCTGCTCTCCTGTACTTGTGAATTTCCTCTTTTGTGAACCAGACTGCTATCTCCCTCTTTGCAGTATCCGGCAGATCGGATGCATGTACTATGTTCCTGACCGCTCTCTTTCCCTTATCAGCAAGATCATAACTGTCTGTAGAGAACATTCCTCTTATTGAACCGGGCTCCGCTTTCTCAGGTGCAGTTGCCCCGACAATCTTTCTTACTATCGGTACGGCATAATTGCCCTCGACCACCATAGCAACAACAGGTCCACTCGTGAGCCCTTCGAGAAGCCCATTCCTTACTCTCGTGCCTGTCTCGATGGCTGTTTCCTTGAACGAAATTCCTTTTGATTCATAGTTTTCCTTTGTCTTTTTCCAAAGCGGTTCGTACCATCCCTTTTCAAGTGGATAGTGCTTCTCAGCGAGCGCCTTGCTCGGCAGAACCATCTTCATTGCTGTCACTTTCAATCCGACCTGCTCGAACCTCTTTACCACTTCTCCAATCAATCCCCTCTGGACTCCATCCGGTTTTACCAGAACTAGAGTGCTTTCTATTCCCATGCTTACACCTAACTTTTTATAATTGACTAACATAAGTAATAAAACAGGTTTTTAACACTTCTTGTTTTGTGATGCAATGATACGCCAGCCTATAATAGTAGTCATGGGGCACGTAGACCACGGAAAAACGTCGCTGTTGGATAGGATCAGGAATACAACAATTACTGCGAAGGAGGCTGGGGGCATAACACAGCACATAGGCGCAAGCGAAGTGCCGATCGACGTGATAAACAAGATATCCGGACCTCTGCTTCAGGCAACAGGATTCAAGATAACCCTGCCCGGCCTTCTCTTTATAGACACGCCAGGCCACGAGGCGTTCACTAACCTTAGGAGGAGGGGAGGCAGCGTAGCAGATATTGCAATACTCGTAGTCGACGTATCGAAAGGATTCGAGCCGCAGACCATAGAGGCGATAGACATACTCAAGGAGTATAAAACCCCCTTCGTGATCGCTGCGAACAAGATAGACCTTATAACGGGTTGGATTCCCCAAAAGACCAACAGCGTCATGGAATCCCTCAAGAAGCAGAACACTTATGTCGCAACCGAGTTCGAGAACAGGATGTACCAGCTTGAAGGAAGGCTGAGCGAGCTGGGTTTTGGGAGCGAGGTGTTCAACAAGGTGCATGATTTCAAGAAAGAGATCGCAATAATCCCTCTCAGCGCGAAGACAGGGGAGGGGATAGCAGAGCTGCTCATGGTAGTGACGGGACTTGCGCAGAGGTACATGGAGTCGGAGCTGAAGATAGAGGTCAACGGGCCTGGAAAGGGCAGCATACTTGAGAAGAAGGAGGTCAAGGGGCTTGGGATAACGATTGACGTGATACTTTATGACGGGACGCTCCACGTGAATGACAACATAGCATTCGCAACTGCCGCGGGGACAATCGCGACATCGAAGGTAAAGGCGCTCCTCAAGCCGAAGCCGCTGCAGGAGATAAGGGAATCGTCGTCTAAGTTCTATTCGATAGACGAAGCGCACGCCGCTTCCGGAATAAAGGTCAGTGGGACGAACCTTGATGATGCGATGCCGGGGTCGCCTGTCATCCAGATAACAGACGCGAACTATGAGAATGAGATAAAGTCGGAGATCAGCAGCATTTTCCAGGCAGACAAGAAAGGTGTGATACTCAAGGCGGACTCCATTGGCAGCATAGAGGCGATATCTCGGCTTCTCAACGCAGCCGGATTCGGAGTAAGCAAGAAGGGGATAGGGGACATAACGAAGAGAGATATTATGGATGCGTTCACGCTCAACGCTACCGAGCCGCTCAACGCCGTCGTTCTTGGCTTCAATGTCCACGTTGACGCAGAGGCCGAGGAGGCGGTGCATTCCAGCGGCGTGAAGATAATAGAAGGCAACGTAATCTACAAGCTGATCGACAATTACAAGCTGTACGTGGACGAGAAAAGGAAAGGTATAGTATCGAAGGTGGAAAGCTCGACTGTTTTCCCTGGTGCGATAAAGGCGCTCCCTAATTCGTTCTTCAGGATATCAGATCCTGCGGTCTTCGGCGTAGAAGTGGCAGTGGGAAAGATAAAGCCAGGATACGTGCTGATGAATGATAGTGGTGAGATAATAGGAAAGATAAAGGAGATCCAGGAGGAGAAGGCGAAGAAGGAGCAGGCGAAGAAGGGAGATGCTGTGGCGATATCTGTTGACGGCCCGACTCTCGGCAGGCAGGTCAAGGAGAACCAAATACTCTACACAAGGCCGACTGACGCTGACGAGAAGCTCCTCATGGGAGATTTCGCCAACCTCCTCGACAAGGACGAGAAGGAACTATTAAAAAAGATAGCAGAGATAAAGAAGCTCTCGAAGAGGAGCGTGTAGGTGTTTTTATCCCAAAGGAAATTGAACTCAGGATTTTCAACGTGAATCCAAAAGAGGTATCAGCGAGGCTCATGGAGATGGGCGCGGAATATGTAGCGACAAGGAACTTCAGGAGGGTGGAACTCCTGATTAAGGGAAAGGTTTCCAACGTCTACAAGGGCCACAAGATGTGGGCGCGCGTCCGCACAGACGGAAAGAAGACTACGGTCACGCTGAAGGAGAGGAAGGGAAGCGCGGTCCATGGGACTGATGAGTGGGAGATAGAAGTCAACGACTTCAAGACTGCTGTCCAGATGTTCTGCAAGATGTACAAGCCCACAATCTACGAGGAGAACAAGAGGATAGAGTACAATTACGGCGGGACGCAGATAACAGCGGACAAGTGGCCCATGCTCCCGTGGCTGCTCGAGATAGAGGGCGGCAGCGTAAAGAGGGTCAGGGAAATCTACAAAAAGATGGCGCTGAGGAAAGGTGAGGAAGTAGGGAACATGTCCATAGTCGAGGGCTACAAGAAATATGGGATAGACTGGGTCAAGCTTACGAGAAGAAACAGGAAGAAGCTGGAAAGGCTTCTTGCAGGAAGGTGAGGGTATAGTAGAGATAAGGGTCATAGAGTCGGCGAACACCCCCGCCGGCGAGCAGCCGGTGGAGTACGTGGAAAGGAAGGGGAAGGGACATCCCGACACCCTTATGGACGGGATCGTAGAGGCTGCATCGCTCGCGCTCTCGAAATATTATCTCGACTACTTCGGCACAGTGCTCCACCACAACGTCGACAAGGGGCTCCTCGTAGGCGGCGAGGCCGAAGCAGTGTTCGGTAATGGGAAGATAACAAAGCAGATAGAGATAATAATTGCAGGAAGGGCTACAGACAACTATCAGAAGGAGAAGATTCCGGTAGATGAGCTCTGCGTACGTGCGGCGAAGGATTACCTGAGGGCGAACACGAGATTCCTTGACCTTGACGAGGATGTCAAGATATCGACGAAAATACTGAAGGGGTCCGAATCGCTAAGCAAGATATTCTCAAGAAGCGTTGATGTGCAGCTTGCAAACGACACCTCGTTCGGGATTGGATACGCGCCGTTGTCTGTCGCAGAGGGGCTCACGCTCGAGATCGAGCGCTTCCTGAACAGCTACGAATACAAAAGCAGGATGCCTGCCGTCGGAGAGGACATAAAGGTCTTCTGCATAAGGGAAAACAGCAGGCTATCGCTTAATGTTGCCGCGGCGTTTGTTGCGCAGCTGGCGAAAAGCAAGGAGGAGTACTTCTCGACAAAGGAGAAGGTTGCTGAAGATATCGCCGCGTTCGCAAAAGGCATAGCAAAGTCCGATGTGGAAGTTGTAGTCAACAGCGGCGATTCAGAAGAAAGGGGAGAGGCCTACATAACAAAGTCAGGGTTGAGCTGCGAATCTGGCGACGACGGCCAGCCCGGAAGGGGCAATAGGGCTAACGGCCTGATCACCCCATTCAGGCAGATGTCAATGGAGGCGGTGGCAGGAAAGAATCCTGCATCGCATACCGGGAAGATTTACAACGTGCTCGCGCGGGAAATCGCAACAGAGGCGGTCACCCTTTACCCGCAGATAAAGGAGTGCACGGTCACCATTGCCTCGTACATAGGGCGCAGGATAGACGAGCCGAGAGATATGACAATCGCGCTCGCAATGCAGAAAGGCGAAAGGGCGGACGCGGTGAAGTCGAAGGTAAGGGATATCGCAGATGACATGCTCACAAACATAGGCTACATAACAAGGGGCCTTGCCGACGGAAAGTACACGGTCTTCTGAAATCATTCCCAGATCGTGTGCTCGTGCGGCTGCAGCTCCTCTATCGTGATCTCCCTCGCCATCATCTTCTTATCCTGCCTCGTCCTCCTTCCCGTTTCCTCATAATCTCTTTTCGGAGGGAGCTTTATGTTGTAATTTTCCACTAACCTGCTATACAGCCTGGTGTTGGTAGGGTCTATCTTCCTATAGCAGAGGGTGCCGACTATCGTGTTCGTAACGATAAAAGTCTTCAGCTTTATCCCGCTCTTCTTCTCATCAGCGGCCTTGTGCATCTCGTCTAGGTCGCCATCCTTGAACACGGGCTGGAAATATACCATCCCGCTTGGGCTCTCTATTCCGCCGACAAGGGTGTACCTGTCGAGCACCGTCCCGCTGTCACGCAGTGTCTTGGTCAGCGCACGAGCCCTCATCCTCCTGTACTTCTTGTAATTTATGATGTAGTGCAGGTGCAGGCCAATATATTTGACAGGCGCCTTCTGCATAGTTGTTGTTATGCGCACCAGCGTTCCGTTCTCCCTTAGCTTGTGGTAGGTATAAAGCGCCCTCCCTTCGTCGAATCCGTACTTCTTGTCGATTTCGGTCAGCACCATCGTGCCCCTGCTGTTGAGCTCCCTGAGCACTGCATATTCCCTCTCAAGGATCCTCCCATGCAGGCTCTCTATGAACTCATCCCGCAACGGTATGAAGTTGAAGTGGAATATACCCGGCGTGGTGGACCATTTGGAGTTGTACTTTCCCAGAGCCATCCTGACCCTGCCTCTTATTTCTGTGATCTCTGCGTTGTCCCTAGCAAGGACGTATATCAGTATCCCGTATCCGGAAAGTGTCTGGACCAGCTGGATCTGCGGTTCCTTTGATGTTGCCTTGAATATCTCCTCCGCTGTGGGCGCCTTGCCGAAGAAGTGCGCCCTGATGAAGAAACTGAGGTAGCCGAGCTTTCGCGTGTCTATCTCCGCTATGTACTTGAGCCCGTACTTCATCTCAAGCTGCTTGACCCTCCTGTACATCTCGGATGGCTTGACCCCCATCCTCCTGCCGAAATAAGCAAGATCGGCCCTGGCGTTTGTGCTAAGTATCGTGAGGAGCTCTTTGTCTACCTCATCATCCACCCTGAACTGCGGTGGATCTGCTGTGATTATCGGCTGCCGGGCTGCCGGGGAGGTTTTCTGCTTCAGTTTCGACTTCCAGACAGTATTTTTCCCTGCAGGCGGTTTCTTCTTCCTCTCTATGAAAACGCCTTCATCGTTTATCCTGCCCATGTACTCTGTCAGCGTTTTCGCCTTCTTCTTTTCACTGTCCCAGAGGGTTGTTGCCTTGTAGAGGTAGTAGCGGCTGTCTATCCTCTTTAGCGTTATGCAGAAATCGTACTTGTCCTTTAGCTCGACGTAACACTCTCGGACCATTGGCGGGACGTCGCCAACATTGGTTATCATATTGGTTATTTATAAGCGCGCATATTTAAAACCATACTATGGTTATGTATTCCCTAGTGAATAACCATTGTAAAAAGCACAAAATTACAAGAAATAGGCAAAAAGTATTGTTTTTAGAGCATTTTGGGCGCCATGTTCCTTAATCAGCAATTTATACTTGCAAAAAGAAGCTTTGTTAAGGCAGGAATATGAAAGGAGATATCTATACCGATATACGCGATTTCTACAAGTTGATTCTACGGTATGGAAACGTAACGTCATCCTCTACAACCCACCCTAAATGGCTTACGTACTACTTAACTTCTCCTTTTATTCTTGCCTTACACGACCTCCTTTTCCTTTTGACCCGCGTCATGCCGGCAAGCACTCGTGCTTTTGGTTGATTAAATGAAAAATAGGGGAATTGAGATGAAAAGATTGGGTAACGGCCTTTACAAGTTCTACCTTCCTGATGCAGATTCGGGCTCGAGCATGGACAAGCTCGCCGATGCGCTGATAGGATTCAGCGAGGTGAGAGAGGTCATAATATCGGATGCGAGCAGCGGCTACCTCGTCAAGGCCAGGTTCTTCACCGGAAGGGAGCCGAAGGGAAGGGAGATGGAAAGGTTCGTGAAAAGAGCGAACAGGCTTTGAAAGCAAAAATCCACGCCAAGGCTTAAAGCCTTTTACGCTAATTTATTACCATGTTCAACTACGAGTACTGGGGGGCAACGACTCTCCCCATAAGCTCGCAGATGGCGCTTGAGGAATACCTTCTAGAGCGGTCGGAGAAGCAAAAGGTTGCTACTGTAAGGTTTTGGGACGTCACGAAGGATGCGGTTGTCATAGGGTACGGCGAATCCGATTCCGTGCTCAAGAGGAGGGATGGAACATTTGACCTCGCAAGGAGGATAACCGGCGGCTCACACGTTCAGTTCGACCAGAACTGCTTCGCATACTCGTTCACGGTGCCAAGGGACGGCAGCTTCAGGCACTATGAGGATATGAGGAAGTACTACGCTGAAAAGGTCGCAGAGGCGCTGCGAGAACTTGGCATAGAGATCAGCAGCGTCGACAACAGGGCATCGACGATAAACGTGGACGGCAAGGTGGTGGCGAGCCACGCTGTGTTCTGGGGCGTGAAGAGCGGGCTGCTGCACGGGCTGATGTCGATAACTAATTATGACGTCGACAGGATTTTCGAGAGGATGCTGCTCAAGGAAAGGCGCATAGGGAGCCATGTCTACAGCGAATATTCTGCTCTGAGGAACATGCCGGCACTGGCCGGGCTGCTCGAAGACAGCATGCATGGCATAGATCCGCAGCGCAGGCGAGACTACGCGAAGAGGATGATAGCGGAAGGAGTCCTAAAGCAGGTTACGAGGGGCAGGCACACGGAGATGCATCCGACGCAAAATACTCTTGATGCTGCCGCTGCGCTTGTTGCTGTGTCCCACGTCGGAGGGCCGTGGTTCAGGGAGAGGACTCCCCCGTACAGTGAAGAGGAGGTGGAGGCGATTCCTGGAGAGGAGCTCAACGGCGCGCTCAAGGGAAACCTCGGCTATTGCATGTACATCCAGGTGCCTGACAGCGATTTCGCGAAGATGGCAGAGCCTGGTGAAAATGCAAGTAGGGAGAAACTAAAGCATTGACTAGTTAGTGGATGCGCTGCGCTACCGCAGCAATTGAACGCCGAAAAGTGCACTTCTGCTCACTTGCAGGTGCAAGCTTTCGATGGCTTGCCTCAATCGGAGCAAACCCTGTTCTTTATCCCAGCTCCGCGCTTGTTGCATGGAGCGCGGCAACAGGTCTGGCACATGATAGAATATCTGAAAATGGACTTTTGCAATGCTGCCACTATAATTATCATTTGGATTTGTGATTTATTGCATCAACCCTGCGCAACGGTGAGGGAGGCGAAAGTACCGCCATTTCCCGGAGACGTCGCATTGTTCCAATTCCAGCCGAGTATCGCGCTTGCGCCAGACTGGCTGGCTGTAACGAGGTCTGAAACCTGCTGTGGTGTAAGGTCGAATGTCACAGTAAGGGTCTGCCCGGAACTCCATGTTGCATTGGTCGGGCTTGTGGAATTTATGTAGAATCCCTGTATCTGCCTGCCCAAGAAGGTGCCGCTCGCCGAACTCAGGTAGAAGCTTACGTCCGTGTCCGTGCCTGTGCTTTGCGTTGTCTCGAAGGACAGCACACCGCCGCTCAGGGTGGCGCCGGTGCAGGTGAGATTGTCTGGTGCTGGTCCCAGCCCTTGCTGGTATTGTGTAGTGCAGGTTACCGTATAGCCGCTGCTGACGCCAGCAGTGGTCGTTGATCCGTTCGGTTTACTGCCGCCCGAAAGCACGACAGCTGCACCGACAACTGCCACTATCACTACTATTATTCCTATTATGAGCACTGGAGCTGCCATGTAAAATCCCTCTGTCTCTCATTTATTGGATATCCATATTTTTAACTTTATCTTTTTATCTCTTTTACCGAAAAGGCAACAGCAGGCCAGAAGCTATTGGTGAACCTGCTATCCTGTCGGTAAACGTATATGCTTGCAGCTGTTTATATTATCCGCCTCCCTATTTTCATATGCTGTTGGTGTGGATAGCAGGCGCGCGGCACTTTGTTTACGCTGGAGATATTTAATCTGCCGAAGCCTCTTTCCATGCGGATTGGGAGAACAGCCAGCGGTTTTAAAGCCTTCCACATCAAATCTATTCTGGTGATTTCATGGATACGCAGAGTGTGGTCCTTGCATCTACAATAATAGTGTTCGCGCTCACTCTTGTCCTGGCTGTATGCATCAGTGTATACTATATGAGAAGAAGGACCATGAACTATCTTTTCTGGGGGCTTGGAATGTGGCTCTTCGCTGCCGGCGCGCTGCTCCAGATCCTCTTTGCAGATGGCGTCTATAGTGAACCATTGATGAAGATCTATCTCCTGGTGGTGGCACTCCTTGTTGAGGCGCTGGCCACCGGCTCTATGCAGCTGATAAAGTCGAAACGGGCGAAAAACTCCTTCTATGCCTACACAATAGCGGTCACTGCACTGCTCATTTACTACCTATTCACATCACAAGTAGGCAACCTGCTGCAGAACTATGTCGTGGTCGGCAATCCCCCGATGGATGTCATAATAGGCTCGTCGCTGGCTGCCTTCCCCGCTGCCATTATAATAATCGTAATCGCGGCGCTGGGCTACAAACGAACAAAGGACCTGCGCCTTCTCAGCATAATCCTTGGCGTAATAATCGTGAGCGCCGCCGGGACGCTTTATATAGCCTCGTTCCCCGCATTCCTCTACTATGCCGAGTTTATAGGCATACTGCTTCTTTGGATAGGCTTTCTGGACTTCAGGTCGCTAACAAAAAGATGAAGACCTGGAAGGGATCAGCGCCTCTTCCTATTCCTATTTTTAGCCCTGCTCCTCATCTCAGGTATGGTGAACCTGTTCCAGAAGAGCTTGTAGAGCTTGAGCCTGTCCGGTATTGCCCTCAATCCCGGTATGTAGGGAAGGGCGAAGAGCAGGAAGAACGCAAGGAGCGCCACGCTGCCGCTCCCAAGGTCGCCCCACCACGGCATAGCGCTTGTCTCTATCTGAAGGAAATTGTAGGGTAAAAGCCAGTACTGGAGATACCAGGGAGGTGGCCCCACCTCAAGCATGCCCCATTGCGAGACGTTGAGCCCGTATTTCTCAGCTGTGCCCCAGAGCGCGCCGGTGTCAAATAAGAAGCGTATCACGTATGTTGTATCCATGCCGCTGGCAACCTCACTCTGGAGCATGGGCTGGTAGACTCCGGTCTGCGCCATGTATGTAAGGCTTGATGCGAGCTTTATCATTGGGTTGCTGGAGTTCATGCCGTTCGATATGGTGCCATTGCCTGAAAAATACGAGGCAGCCTGGGCCATTGTCCTGTTCTGCTGTGGCAGGGTTTCCGAGAGGAAAGCCTGCTCTGCATCGCTTGAATGCGACAGGTCCAGATATGCATCGTATGGAATTGAGATATAAACCGTCCTTGTGCTGAAGTTGTACGGGTTGATGGTATCGAGGTACGTAGCCGTAGGTGAGGAGCGGTTGAACTCGCTCAGGAATGTCAGCGCGGTCGCGTCAGGATGTGCCTGTGCCACCTGGCCTATGGTCAACGGAGGCACGAAGGGCGCCCTGAAGACTATCGCAAAGAGCAGCACCACCGCAAGCACGTATGCCATGCGCTTGTACATCATCGTGTGGTTTATGGGGATTGTGCGGGAGGGCACATCACTTCTGTATGGCGCGTTCAGCCCCTGCTTCCTGACTATACTGTAATGCAGGAACATCAGCGCAGCCAGCAGCATCGGGAGTATCGCAACATGCCAGCCGAAGACTGCACCTTCGTTCATCGGGTTTATCCAGTAGCCTAGGCCCATGCCGTTCCATAGGTCTGCGCCTGCCTGCTCGTTCACCTGTCCGTAGAGGCTGCCACCAAATCCGACACCGAAGGCAAACTCAAGCAGCACAAGCATCAGCATTACGCTGCCTATCATCCACATCAATCTTTTCTTTCTAAATGCAGACGTACAGAAGTTAACGAAGAGGTGCAGGAACATCAGGGTCACAAAGGCCTCTGCAGCCCAGAGATGGACGCTGCGAAAGAAGGTTCCCGTTGAAGTGAGGTCCCACCAATATGGACCGAAGATAAGCATTATTATGCCGGTCACGACCAGAACAGCGAAGAGCAGGAGCAGATAGACGCCTATTGTGAAGAAGAAGTTGTTAGCATAAGGGGGGCCTTTCATTATCAGCTGCTCGCGGAACACCTTCTTGAGGATGGAGCGTGAACTCTCCTGGCTCTCCTCATGCTCTTTTTTGCCTCCGGTGCCATTACTATCCTGTCTAACGTCCTGCACGAAAGATAATTTTTGGCAAACTATTTAATGTTTGCTGACTGGGAAGCGAAAGCGCCATTTTAAGAAGGAAGTTGATGCACAGATGAGATGGTGCGACCGCCGGGATTTGAACCCGGGCTACTGCCTTGGCAAGGCAATGTCCTACCAGGCTAGACTACGATCGCATATAAGACAGAATACTATTTGACAGAACTGTATTTAAAACTTGGTCACCGACCCTGCGCTCTTTGAAAATAGCCCTAGCTCCCTTCTGCGTTTGAATTCGTGGTGGGTGAGGCTCTCTATGATCACCCTATCTCTTTTTCGATAGCGTCCGTCCGATCACAGATTCAACTTTGAATAATGCACAAGCACTATTTAAAAGTGAACAACTATTAAACACAGAGGAATATGAAACTGTTCGATAGCCTGGATAAAAGCCTGAAAGCGCTGAGGGAGAAAAATAGAGAAAAGAGTCTTCAGGAGCTGCTCAACGCAACAGGCCAGATAGAGGAGCACATGACCGCAGCGATGGGTAGCATGTTCAAGAAGGCTGGCGAAAAGGAGCTGCTTGACCAGTACTACAAGACTCTTGAGATAAAGAGGACAAGCGATCAGAAGATAATCAGGAGCGCGTACGTAAGGCTGATAAAGCAGCACCATCCGGATGTCAGCAAGGAAGAGGAATCGGAGGAGATTGCCAAAAGGATAAACGAGGCTTATAGGGCGCTGAGCGAGAAGAGATTGAACAGAAACGTAGAGGAGATGCTCGTAGGAGGGGAGATAAGCAAGGAAGTCAGGCTAGAGATGGCGAACGGCCTGCTAGAGGCTTACACGAAGAAGAGGAATGAGGACTTCGAGGCGATGCAGGGGAAAATCACCCACGAGACAGACATAAACATGGTGGCTGTATTCGTAGGAGAGTTCACTGACTGGAAAAGGAGGTACGATGATGTTGTGAGAGATTTCTTCAATGACCTTTACAAGGTCAAGACCAAGCTAAAGCGCCTTGAGAAGAGGAACTCATCGCTATACAAAGGAGAGATGGACCAGGCGAAGAAAACACTCCTTGAGCGGAATGCTGCAAAACTGGAGAATGCGATAAGGCTGTTTGAGCAGTTCGAGTCAGGGACCGAGTCCGTAGTTGGTTGGGTGAAGGAAACGATCGAGATGGAGGAAAAGCAGGTAACGAAGGAGATGGAGGACTTTGTCGCTTATATCCGAGGCCTAGAAGCAGGCATGGTGGACTAAAAGAGGAATAGACAGAAGGCCTGGCGGAAGAGCAATGATGATTTCAATTTCATCCGCAAATGCACTGCGGGTTGCATGAGCATTTTGTCTTGCCCCAAGTCTGCAGCGGCAACTTCGGGCGGCGGCATATGCAGTATTTTCCCATTCTCTGTTCTTCGGTTTTTTCTTAAGCTTCCTCTTCCTGTCTGGCATCATGCGACAGTAAAGCGCAATCAGGCGCTTCCAAGCTTCCTCTTTGCCTCGAAATATGAGTCAATCAGGCTGATGACAAACTCAAGTTGCTGGAGCGAGTCGGTAAGCAGCTCGTCTGCCTCTCTCTTAACTTCGTCGAGGGTAGGGCTGGGCTTCAGCAACAGCGCCACGTTTGGAAGACCCTTTTCTGCATCTTCGACCTCCTGCTCCGCCTTCGGATTCTTGAACCTCTCTTTCATGTCCTTTTCCAATCTGCCTGACACCTCCGAAAGCTTACGCCTTATTAGTTGAAGTGCTGCATCCTCTCCTGTGGAACTCCTATTGTTGAAGGTGTTTTTCACGTATTCCCTTAGTTCACCCAGAGCGGCGCCTTCCCATCCCTGCATTCCAATTACGTTCTCTTCAATCCCTGTTTCAGCAGCCACCCTGCGTCTCTCGACCTCTTTGCACTCATCGCCGGATCCCCTTTTGAATTGCAGCGATGGATCACTCGGTCCCTGGGGCGCATTCCCTGTAGCAGGTGCATTCTGCGGGGCAGGTGGCGTGTGTCCCTTGAAGAAGCTCATCGTATCACTTCATGTTATGATTAATATGAGACACTACAAAATATTTAGATATGCCGCAACCCGGATTTGAACCGGGAACCTCCCCGTCTTCAGCGGGACGCTCTCCCGTTGAGCTATTGCGGCCTGTCAAAGAGTTAGAAAAAAGAAACTATTTATATTGTGTGCTTCGCCCTTAGAACTCGTCAATCGGGATCGGGGGCCTCGGCCTCTTCCTCCTTATCGAATCTTCTATGTTAACACCAGGATAATATCCCTGCGCATAGCTGTTTCTCATGTAGGATACTCTGCCAAGAACGTCCCTTAGCGGAGAATCCTTGTCAAGGCCATCTATGAACTTCACAAGGCCGTCAAAAAGCTTGATGGTCTGCTCCCTTGAGAATATAGGCAGCGACAGCACAACCTCATTCCAATCCAAAACAGCAAGAGACATGCTGTTTATCGCAGGATCCGCCACAACATAAGCGCTGTGGTTCCTCTCGAACAGGTATGAGACATAGCCGAAGTCTGTGCCATTGAACGTGGAAGGCCTGCAGTTCACCCATCCTATGCTTATACCATGGAAGTTTGCGTCTCTTACGTAGATCCACTCCCTCTCATTTTGATCGTAAGTCGAGCACCGGGAGCACTGAATGTCGAGCCTCAGCCTGCCCCTTCCGCGCCTTATCAGATCCTCCAGGTCCTTGAAGGCCGCCCGCGCCCTCAGGTTCTTTTCCAGCGAAGGTTCGATAGCCATTCCCACGGAAACCAGAGGCTGCCCAGCACCAAACCAGCCGAGAGCCCCTCTCTGCACGCCATCAACAGGACCGCCGTTCCTGCGTAGCAGTTCTACTTCTCGCTGGCTTATCACGCACGAGCGCAGCATCTCCTCTCTTGCGGCAGTCGACCTAAGCAGTCTTGTAGAAATAGTCTGCTTTGATTCTTCTGAAACGCTCCTCAAAAATGCACCTTTTCATTGAAGCATCTATAAATCAGATATTTATTACTATTCCCGATTCGGCCTTCTCCTTTGCAAAAGCTATTTATTACCAGAAAAGGAATCAGGATTATGCGGGAATGGAGCGAGCTCGGCGATTGCGCCAGGCTTGTCAACACGAACTCGGTGGAGCCGAGGGACTACCAGATAAACATAACGAGAAGCGTGTTCACGGGGAGGAACACGCTTGTCATACTCCCCACAGGATTGGGGAAGACGCTGATAGCCGTGTTTGCTATAGCGAATGCGCTCACCAACGGGAAGAGGGCGTTGATACTCGCACCAACAAAACCGCTGAGCGAGCAGCACCACAAGTCGCTCGAGTCCCTTCTCAACATAGACAAGGAGGGCATCCTCCTTCTCACAGGAAGCATCGGCGCAAAGCAAAGGAAAGAACTTGTGAAGAGCGCGAAAGTGATCGCTGCCACTCCGCAGACAATATCAAACGACCTCAAGGCGGGAAGGCTCTCGCTGGAGGATTTCGGTGTAGTGATATTCGATGAATGCCACAAGGCTGCTGGGAAATACGCGTACACCTACATAGCGGAGGAGTGCGGCCTGAACGGGGTGCAGCTGATCGGGCTGACAGCGTCCCCAGGAAGCAAGAAGGAGAAGGTCGATGCACTGATAAAGGCGCTGAACATACAGAACATAGAGATAAGGATGTCGAGCGACCCTGATGTCGAAAGATATGTATTCGGTAAGGAGATAACCACCATACACGTTGACAAGAACATGCACATCGATACAGTGTTGGGGCAGCTGAGGCCTGTGATAACGGAACACCTCGAAAATCTTTACAAGTACGGGCTCAGTCCGTTCAAGAACTTCGAGAGGATGCCGAAGGGGCGCCTGCTCGAGATAGGCGATAACATCAAGAAGCTGCAGGCGAAGAACTACAAGTTCATGGCGCTATTCAATTACGTCTATGTGCTAGACCTTATGCATGCTTACGACCTGGCTGCGACAGAGGGGCTCTATCCGTTTGTCTCTTACATAGAGAACCTGCGGAACAGGGAGCAGAAGAGCAGGGTAGTCCTCAACATCCTCAACAACAAGAACGTAATCGCAGCGGAGTGGTCAGCGAGGCAGGCACTAGAGGCCGGCGGCGAGCACCCAAAGATGTTCAAGGTTGTGGAGATGATAGGGAGCAGGTACAGAGGGAAGAGCGTGATAATATTCGCGCAATACCGCTCTACGATAAAGAAGTTGGTCGACGTCCTCAACAAGAACGGGATAAGCGCTGGCGCGTTTGTCGGCAAGAAGGAGGGAGTGACGAACGTCCACCAGGCGCAGGTGATACAAGACTTCAGGGAGAACAAGTTCAAGGTCCTTGTGGCGACATCTATCGGGGAAGAGGGCCTCGACATACCAAGCGTTGATGTGGTAATATTCTACGAGCCGGTTGCAAGCGAGATAAGGAACATTCAGAGGAAGGGAAGGGCTGGCAGAATCAGGTACGGAGAGGTCATGATACTTGTAACGAAGGGAACGAAGGACGAGACATACCACATGATAGCGAAGATGAAGGAGAAGAAGATGCACGACCTTGTTTTGAGGATAAAGAAGCAGCTCGAATACAGCAGCCTTGGTTCTGGAAGGAACGTGCTTGAGGATGGACAGAGAAGGCTCGCCTGATGCACACTTTTACTTTTTACAACTGCATACGGGTGGCATGCAGCAACGATTGCAGAGTTTATTTAAATACTTTGGTTCTGTACTAAAGATATGTTAAATGACAATGTTAGAGCAAAGCGCAGAAAAAATAGGGAGGGGTTTGTTTATCCTATAGCTTTCCTTGAAAGTAATACGACACTTCAGCTCAAATATGTTTCTATCGGAATGAAGTTGCAAACACTCTTTATCTCTTCCGGGGTTAGTCTCTTCACGA
>JAJYDY010000031.1 GCA_021790455.1 Microcaldota archaeon
ATTTAAAAGTATTGGTCTTGAAGAGTTTGGGACAAAAGTCAACCATAACCTATCTTGAATAAGTTATGGAGAACTGCGATGCAGGTTATCGCAGTATCAACTCTATCGTCCCTCTTCTGCCATATCTTCCACCCGAACATCCTTTTGTCGACCGAAAACCCACTTTCGGAGTTTTCACGTCGGTAATATTCGACGAGGTGCGAAAGCGGATCCTTCATCAGCCTTCTCCAAATGTTTCTCCAGCGAGACGAACCGTTTATCCTGGTGTTGCTCTTTGGGAGTATGTAAAGGACGGTTTTACCGTCGAAATATTCCAATGTAGACTGATAACTGTAGTACCTGTCCAATCGTGCACTTCTCAAGATTATCCCTGCATCTTTCAACACGGTTTCCAGCATCTTCATTGCGTTTTTGAACGCCTCCTTCTCAGAGGTTATCCCAGAACCGTAACCGACGTAAAGTTGCGTGTCGATATCCATCATGTTGAATGAATATACAAAATCCCTGCTGCCCTCCTTTGCGCCTTGGGTCCTGTAATGTTTCGTTACGGTGAGGCTGTATCCAGTTCCATCCCCAGTGACGTCAATCTCTTTTCTGCACTTTCGTTTTACGGTCATGACAAACATGTTGTGTAGTGTCATTCTGACGAACTTGTTAGAATACAGCCTCTCAATTGTTTTGTAACCAATATCTATACCGACAAATGCACCAAATAACGACAGAAGGCCAGCCATCGGGCGATTGTGTTTGCCGAATATCGATTTCAGCAACAAAGCGACTATTTTCTGCTGTAGGGACAATTTGGATCTTCTTCCCATGTTCGATCTCTTTGTGTTGATGAGATTCATTGCGTCTCTAACCAAGGAATTTAGTTCCCTTGCAACATACCTGATCTGTTGGGCGTATTTTCTCTCGTATTTCACCCAGTCGATTTCTCTTTTTGGATTTTCCTTTCCGTAGATTTCGACGAGTTCCCTGAACTCCTTGTAGAACTTTCGGAACTGCCTGTTCGTTAGCCTTTTGTTCTTTTCCATAGTATATATATTAAAGGAAAGATATTTATAGTTATCTATAGATAACTATTATTGAGTGAATTAATGCCTAGAAAAATAGAACTTAGGGAAGGGAACCTCATACTTACAGAAAAGAAAATAGAAGGGTTTTTGGAGCGCATAGTTACGCCGATAGGTACCTCAGCAAAGGCTGACGTACCTAGGAGATTCATCGGGAGAAGGGTTTACGTTGTAATAACTAAAGGCAAAGGAAAACCTATAAAAGATTAGGCGCCGACTTTTGTCCCAGAGTCGGTTTTCGAACTGCTTGTAACGGCACCTTATTTTTTGCCGCTCCCAGCGGTGAGGTTCTCTTCCCTGAAACTTCAATATAGATTTATATCCCTTTGGAAAGAAATAGTAGCAGCGACCACAGGTAGTTTTCATGGCAGTTCCAGGCAATCTCAGTCCTGATGACGAGGAGATTCTCCGTTTCATAGAAAGCGCGAAGCCGAAGATCTATGTAGTAGGCACTGGCGGCAGCGGAAGCAATACCATATCAAGGCTCTCCAGCATAGGAGTGCAGGGCGCCACGCTCGTGGCGATGAACACCGATGCCCCACACCTTGTTAAGACGAAGGCGGAGAGGAAGCTGCTCCTAGGAAAGAGGCTGACGAAGGGATTGGGTGCGGGCAGCGACATTAGAGTAGGCGAAGAAGCCGCCATGGAAAGCAAGGACGAGATAAAGCATATTCTCGGAGATGCACAGCTTGTATTCATCACATGCGGGCTAGGAGGCGGAACGGGGACAGGCTCCATCTCGACAATATCGCACCAGGCGAAGGAGGCGGGCGCGCTCACCGTCGCGATCGTCACACTCCCGTTCTCGAGCGAGGGAAAGATGAGGATGAAGAACGCGCTCGAGGGGCTTTCAAAGCTGAAGAAGGTGACGGACACTGTAATCATAATCCACAACGACAAGCTTCTTGCTGTTGCACCGGACCTCCCGCTCAACATGGCTTTCAGGGTATCTGACGAGGTGCTCGCCGGCGCGACAAAGGGAATAGTCGAGATGGTTACAAAGCCCGGAATGGTTAACATCGACTTCGCAGACCTCAGGAGCGTGCTAAAGGACGGTGGCTACGCTGTCATCGGTTCTGGAGAAGGGATAGCAACGCAGAACGGCGCGAGCAGGGCGATTGTCGCACTCGACAACGCAGTAAAGAGCCCAATGCTTGACGCGAACTTCGGATCGGCGAAGAAGGCGCTTGTCAACATAGTTGGCGGCGAGAGTCTCACTCTCAGGGAGGCAGAATCTGTGTTCCAGGAAGTCGCGAGCAGGATAAGCGGCGACGCGCTGTTGAAGTGGGGCGCAAGGATAGACACAGAGATGCAGAAGGATGCGCTCAGGGTAATGCTCGTCGTAAGCGGTGTCGATTTCCCGGACTATACGGACAACGGGCTAGCGAGAAGGATCAAGCAGGTGGAGGAGGTAGACCTCGACGACGTTTTCGCAGAAGAGCTAAGCAAGAACTAATACATTAGCCAGGGCAAGGTCTATGTACTGGGATGCTGTTGGGTTTTCCAGCTTCAGCTTTTCTGTAGTTTCCTTTGCTTTCTTCCCAGCCTGCCTGCCCCAACATACCTCAGTGAATTCTCCTAGGCTGACTTGTTTTGGCTCCATGATCTCCACTCTTTTGTCTATGTAGATTATCACTCCGTCTATCACGTAGGCTGTCCGCTCCTTCCTCATCACAATTATAGGCCCTCCGAATACTGATTCGAAGTTTATGAGAATTGAAGCCATCTTCGCTCAGCTCTATCTTCTCCTTTTCCATCCTGTCCAAACCGATGCCGCTTCTCGATGGAGAATTGTCCTCCTTGAGCATTATGCAGAATTTGGATCAATTGATGTCCGTCTCCTTTCTTTCCTGCGCTCCCTGGCCGAATGCGCCAGTTTCACATACCCCTGCACTATCTCGGACATTGGGAAGGTGGCGAGGGTCCTCGGTACGGATCTTACAAGGAACTTTTTCTCTATCTCTTGTTGCTGTAGAATCAGTGGATGCGCGCAGGCCAGGTTCTGATACTTCGATTGAAGGAGGCATAGTTTACACTATATTTTTCAAATATATAGCTATTTCTAAGTTATTTCTTTGCTGTTGCTGCAGCAGGCGCAGGCTTCTGCCGCTCCTCCTGTTTCTTCTCTTCCTTCTTCTCTTCCCTTTTCTCCGCCACCGGCTTCACCGCCTTCGCAGCTGCCTGGCCAGAAACCAGCTTCCTGTTCGGCTTCCTGCGCATCACTACTCTGTTCTTGAAGCATGAGTTTGAGCAGTAGAATGCGGTATCGCCTATTCTGTAGACATACATAAGGCCTGTGCCTTTCTTTATCTCAGTTGAGCAATAAGCGCACTTCATAGAACCAGCTTACTTTACCTTTATCTCTCTCGCCTCCCTGCTTGTGTCCGGGAGCCTTACAACATCGCCGACCTTGACCGGTCCGATCATGTTCCTCCTTATTATTCTGCCTTTGTCCTTTCCTTCGAGGATCCTGCATGAAACAGTGTAAATCTCCCCGTAAATGCCAGTCTTCGTCGTCTCGTTGAGCTCGACTATCTCTGCGAGGAATCCTGAAAACTGCGGGTGGCCATCCTGCTGCGTCTGCCTCTGGGGCTGTGCTTGTGCCGCCGCCTTTGGCGCTTCAGGCTTCGATGGTTCATCTGCCATTTATATCAGCGTTTTCCTTTTTCGTTCCCTTTTCTTTCCCTTTTTATCCCTTCTTTGCCACCGCGGCCGGTGCCTTTTCCTTCTTTGGCTCTGGTACTGCCTTCTTCTCCTCTTTCTTTGCAGCTGGTGCTGCAGGAGCAACTCCCGTTATCTTGGAAACGACTTCTTTTATAGCGTTGGCCGCGCCTCCTTGGTTCTCGACCGCTATTGCAGCGCATGGCACGTTCATGCCAGCCGCCTTTCCAAGCTCCTCCTTTGTCGGCATGTATGTGTATGGGATCTTCTTTTGTGAGCACAGCTTTGGGATGTGCACGACGACCTCCTCAGGTTCAACGTCCTCGGCAATCACTACGAGAGTCGCGAGACCGCGCTCCACGCTCTTGGTTACCTCGTTCGCTCCCTTCCTTATGGTTCCCGATTGCTTTGCAAGCTGGAGAGCCTCTCCAGTCTTCGCTACCACGTCGGCAGCTACCTTGAATTCCACGTAAGATTTTGCCATAAAAACACCGTCGGTTTCCTTCATTCAGTATTTGGCTTCTTTGCCCATACAAGAAGAATCTGACTGTAAGTAGGTATTAGCCTATAACGTATTTAAAGCTTTCTCGTTAGCGGAATGCAGGTGCTACGCTCATGAGGAGCGGAGCTCTGGTAGCCGAATGCAGTAGTTCCACAGCACCTTGTCGTGCCTAAGCGCCATGTCCTGCTTGAAGCACCCTTGCAGAAACCGGCGAAGCTTACCTACCCGCCCTCAGGTACAAAATGCGAGAGCCGCATTATCATCTCAGGACATGTCTATGCACGGCTCCAAATGTCGCTTGGCATGCCAAAGGAGCAGCTGCCGGCTCACGGAGCGCTGCCTTCATCATATCGATAAACGTTCCTGCTATCGAATCATTAACTTACACTGGCTATTACCAGATATTTAACGAGAAGCAGCTGAAGAGGTAGAGCGGTATTTAATCCATGAACTGCTCAGGCTTCGGCGGCTCTTCCGGCTGGCCCTTCCTCTTCCTTATCTCCCTTACGACCTTGTCCTTTAGTGTGGCGGGCAACGGCTCGAAACCCGCGAACTCCGTCGTCCAGAGCGCCCTTCCCTGCGTCTGGCCCCTTATATCATTTGAAAAGCCCTTGATTATCTCTGCGACAGGCATCTTCGCCGCAATCGTGACCTGTTCCCTGTCCTGTGTTATGTTCTGGACAACTCCCCTCTTCCCCTGCAGAAGCGTTATTATGTCCGACATGTAGTCCTGCGGCATGTTGACGGTGAGGACCTGCTTCGGCTCCATGAGGTTGACTCCCGCAGTGAGCATTCCGGCGTAAACGGCATTCCTCATTGCAGGTATTATCTGCGCAGGACCCCTGTGCACAGGGTCCTCGTGGATTGTTGCGTCTACTATGCTTGCCATAACTCCATAGACCTTCTCCCTCGCAAGAGGGCCATCCTTCGTCGCCTCCTTGAATCCGTCGATGAGCAGCTCCATTACCTCATTGAGGTACTGGACTCCCTTTGACGCGTCAACCAGCATGCACTTGTTCGCTGCAATTACTACTCCCTTCGCCGTCGGCCTGTCAAGGCCAGCCTTTATCATCGCCTCTATTGCTGCCTGCCCCTTCGGCTTTCCGTCCTTGATGGTGCCATTCTCCATCGCTTCTACAACACCCTTCGGGAGCGGCTCTATCATAACATAGAACTTTGAGTGCTTGTTCGGCGATTTTCCTTCTATAGGGCCCACCTTCTTGTCTATCGTCTCCTGATAGATGACAATCGGCTCGCTTGTTATGATTGGAATCTTGTACTCGTCCCTTAGCTTTGTCTCTATGACTTCCAGATGCAGCTCTCCCATTCCGCTTAGGAGGTATTCTCCAGTATCCTGATTTATCTGCACCTCCACCCCGAACTCCGTCTTCTTTATCTTGATAAGCGCCTCTATCAGCTTCGTCGTGTCCCTCGAATCCTTCGCCTCGATCGCCTTTGTCACCACCGGCTTCGAGTAGTGTGTGATCTGCTCGAACGACTCCACTGTTTCTTCGCTTATTGTATCCCCAACGCCAACATCCCTCATTCCTATGAGGGCAGCGATGTTTCCCGCAGGGATCTGGTCCACTATGACCCTGTCCGGACCCATGAATATCCCTACCTGCTGCAGCCTCTGCGTCTCATTCCTTCCAGAAACGTTGAACTCCATGCCCTTCTTTATCGAACCGGAGAAAACTCTTGCAATCGCCACCTCGCCACTTCTTTGGTCGTAGTTTATCCCGAATACAACCGCGACCGTCTTCGCCTTCATATCAACTGCAAGCATGCTCTTTCCCGCCTCGCTCTGCAGGTCGCCGTGCCATAGGTGGGGTATCCTGTATTTCTGCGCCTCTCTTGGGCTGGGCAGGTGCTCGATTATCATCGTGAGCGTCGTCTCGTCGATAGGAGCGACCTCCTGCAACGTCTTCATGTCCTGCTTCTCCGTGAGCTCGTATATTCTCTTGAAGCCTGTGTTGTACTTCTGCATCGTCTTTAGCGACGTCGCCCACTTGTCGGCCGCGGACCCGATTGCAACGCTGCCTCTTTCTACACTGACCTTCCACTTCTCGGCGAATTCCTCTGGAGCATACTGCTCTATGAGCCTGTTCACGTTGTTGATTAGCTCTCCGAGCCTTGCCTGCGCCTGATCTGGAGTTAGCCTCAACTCAGTGAGCAGCCTGTCTGTCTTGTTTATGAAGAGAACGGGCTTGGCCTTCTCCTTCATCGACTGCCTAAGCACGGTTTCCGTCTGCGGCATTATTCCCTCTACTGGGTCGACGACAAGGATTACTCCGTCGACAGCCCTCATAGACCTGGTGACGTGACCGCCGAAGTCCACGTGGCCTGGAGTATCGATGAGGTTTACTATGTACTCCTTTCCTTCATAAGTGAATCCGAGAGAGATCGCTGCTGACTTGATTGTCATCCTCCTGTCCTTCTCTATTGCCTCGTAGTTCGTGTAGAGGACGTCTCCTGCTACCTGCTTCGATATCAGGCCTGCCTTTGCGAGAAGTGAATCTGTGAGCGTGGTCTTGCCGTGGTGCACGTGCGCGATTATCGCCACATTCCTTATCTGGTCGATATTGCCCATTATCTTCGTTATTTCCTCGACGACCATTTCCTTTCGTGCCATAGGCTACCACTATAAAAAATATACTTACTTCGCACTCCTCGCCATGCGCTCTATCTCGTTCTTCCTCTTTATCGCATAGCTGGTTATGTCGTTCCTTGCTGCAAGGATTATCTCCGATGCGAGCGTGCTGGTTATGTCGCGCTTGTTTTTGAATGAGCCGACGATTGCAGCCATAGAGAGGTTCCTTATCGCGATGTCAAGCCTCCTGCTGGCGCTTACGTCGACTGGAACATTGGATATTATACCGCCATACCTTACTCTAGTTGTGTCCTCGATGGGAGCAGCGTTCTCAAGCGCATTGATGAATACTTGGAGAGGGTTCTTCCCTGTCTGCTTCGCAACCATCCCGAAAGCCTCCTCTATCGTCCGCATGACTGTTATCTTCTTCCCCTGAAGCCTGCCCTTTGTCCTTATTACCTTTCCAGAAACCTTGCCGCCTGTGCCTCCCCTCATCATGTCGTTCGCAAGCCTCTCCACTATGTTGAGGGTCGCCTTGGAGAACTTCTTCTTGCTGGTCCTCCTGAAGCTCTCCGGGTATACCATAGGCCTTAGGTTCACATAGTTCCTAAGGCTCGGGTCAAGTATGTCGACATCATAGCTGTACTTGTTGAAAAGCAGTATCTGCACCTTCGGTCCTATCGCAATCGATTCGTCGGATGGCGGCACTGCCTTCGCCGTCCTCTTCCGCGGCTTCTTTGCCTCAATTGGCTGCGCTTCTGCCGAGGGCGCTGGCTGTTGCTGGGCTGCAGCTTCCTTCTTTTCCTCAACCTGTGCAACTTCCTCCGCCATGAAAATCATTGGTTATAATTATCTCTTCTGCTTCTCCTTCTTTCCTCTCCTTATCTGTTCGAGGTCTGTCCCGTTGACTGCTACGACTTTGTACTTCATGCCAGGTATGCATCCCATCTGGCCTCTCTGCGATCCTCCGAGTCCCTCTATGGTTACCTCATCGTGTTCGTCGATGAAGTTGACCGTTCCGTCGCCAGGGCAGAAAGCCCCCACGACTTTGTGGTTCTTTATGAGCTGCACTCTCACGCACTTTATCATGCCGGAGTGCGGCTGCTTCTGCTCGACAGCGAACTTCTGGAGGACGAGGCCCTTTGCCCTCGGCACTGTCCCCATAGGGTCGTACTTCTGCTTGTTTTTCAGCTTCCTTCTCTTGAGCCATTTCTTGAGCATCCGCTGGTGCTTCCTCTGCTTGAGTAGTTTCCTCGCTGCAAATTCTCCGTTTGGCATGTTAAGCTTCCTCTAAAATCTTCGAATTGCCCGCCTCCAATATCGAGAGCACTGAAACAGAAAATGGCTTTCCGCAGACTGCGCCGAGCTCTATGGAATTCCCGCTGAAAAGCACCACCTTTATGTTCGCGATCTTGGACATGTGCTGCACGTCCTGAATTGTGCCTTGCTTCCCGTTTGCGGCTGCGACTATCAGCTTCGCAGAGTTATCCTTTATCGTGTCCATGACCTTGTTGACGCCGAGGGCTACCTTGCCGCTGTCTACAGCTAGACGTATATTGGTTGATAAATCAGCCATTAACACACTTTTTGTACCGTTCCCAGCGCCTGGGCGCATAACTCCCGGTAGAAAATCGTCAAGATTATTAGAGGCGAAAAGTATATATAGTTATTTAGTTTGGGGAACCAGGGCTTGTGTTTCTTGAGCATATCGTAGAAAGACTTTAAAGATATCTTTTCCATTAAGTGAACGTGTCTGGATGAAAGGGAAAGCGCAGAGCGCAATGGAATATCTCATGACCTATGGCTGGGCGATAATAGTCATCCTTGTCGTGCTCGCCGCACTCTACATACTCAACATTTTTACTCCAAACAGGATCCTTGGAAACCAATGCACTGTGAATTTCAAGTACTCGTGCACAGACCTCGTCCTAGCAACGAATGGGACAGTATCACTTCTATTGGGCCAGAACACGGGGACTACGGAGTATAACATCGCAATCGCATGCACACAGACAAAGAATGCAACAGGAGGGCCGCTCCCGTCGACCGCATGGGTGTATATAGATGCAGCAGGAGCGGTGAAAACATCTTACTCAGCAACAAGTGCGTACCTGTTCGAGAGCGGCACGAGCCTGTTGATAAACAACATCCCATGCTATGGTCCTACTGGA
>JAJYDY010000032.1 GCA_021790455.1 Microcaldota archaeon
TTAAGTTGAATTCTTTCTTTAGCTCCAAAAGATTCTCATAAGTCCCGTCAGAAGAATAGTTGTCCACCACTACTATCTCATAATTAGAGTCAAAAATTGAGTTTAGTGTAAGTTCCACTGTATCCGCATTATTGTAAACAGTTCCGTAAAGTGCATATTTCTTATTAGGTAAGTTAATAGATTATAATATTAATAGTTTAGGCTTCTTATCTGCAGCCTCATAACATCTGCTTCTGCACCGTGACGTTTATCACTGCCCTGAACGGGTTTTCCTTCCTCACTATTCTCTTCTTTGTCCTTATGGATCTTGCAACAGGCGCCCTTCCCGATCTCTTCGCGCCATCTGCAAGCTCTATGTCAGAGTCGGTGATGATGCTCTTCCTGCCTGCATAATTAGCGTAAACCTTTGCCTCGCCAACAAGCTCCTTCACCGTGTCCTCAAGCTCTTTCTCGAGGCTCACTACTGCTCTTTCGTTGATCTTTTCGGCACCCGCTTCCCGAATGAATTCCTCTATATCATAAAGACTGAACGCCCTGTTTTTCATATTTTTACACCCCCGTGTAAGAACCAGAGAGAGTATCAAAAAGAAGCTTTTTAAATAGTGTTGGAGTGCGCTGATTAGCGGCACTCTTGCTTTTATCAGAATGGAAGGAGATGCGCATTTGCAAGGAAAATGATATAGACGATCACCATCGTGAGAGCAATGCTTATGTTGTCATCAAGCGGCGTATCAAAACTTTCCACAACAGCAAGCAGAACTGCAAATGCGACAGAATAAATGCCAATGAAAAGGTATCCAGTTACTGCCACTGCAAGGAAGAACGCAAGTGTTCCATAAACGCTCTTCTTCCTCGAATACGGAAGCTTCGGCCCGTCAAGGTTCAGGCCGACGATTGTAGCAAGAGGATCTGCGAAGAACAGCGCCGCAAAGCCTATCAGCGCGAAAGGAAGATTGTGGACGAATCCGATTATCAGCGTAGCTCCAACTCCCAAATACAATGCTCCCAGCCCATACAGCGATTCCTCTCTCTCCATTGTCTTGAGCATGCGGTTCCCTCTTCCATTGATTCCGAGCACGCTGTTGTAAATATAGCCGATGAAGACTAGAGTTATCGTTATCAATGAGGCCGTGTAAAAGTCAAAAAGCATGAATATTGCGAATATTGCGACGCCAAGTGCGATATGCGCGAAGTCCCTTGTTGTCTCGACCTTTTTGCTGCTCCTCTTCTGCACTCTCTTCAGTCCTCCGAGCCCGCTCCTGTAGAAGATTCCGTATCCGGTTCCTATGGCGAACATCTCTATAAACTGGTAGAGCAGTGATCCGTATGTCAACATGGCATAAGCGAACATCAATATTATGAAGATGAGGAATAGGAGCAGTTTCGCAGTGTGTTTTCCATAGTAGAAAGGAAGTATAGCGAACAGCATGGCAAAGTCGAGGACGAAGAACACCGAAATTTCCCCGATGATGTTACCGAGCAGCCAGGCGACCACCGCAGCCGTGATTACGCTCGCTGCCAAAGGGACGAATCCCTTTACCCCTCTCCAGGAGTCCTTTATGTAGACAAGCGCGATTATTGCGCTCAGGACAGCGAATATTATTGCAATAATATCCATGCTCTTACTGGTATGCCTGCGTTTAAAACCTTAGCTGTAGAACATGTAGACGTTTGGGCCATGGCTGCTGCCCGAAGGACCACTGATGGTATATCTTCCCGGGCTCTGGTCAGCGCACACTGCAATCTCCACGCTCGCATTAGAGTCGGAACTCTGCGTTATAGTACTACAGCCGCTCGGAAGCGTCAGAGCGCCACAACCCTGCGCTTCGCATGCAAACGGTATAACAGTGAGCTCGGAAGCAGAGCTGTTTACACTATAGTTCGTCGATGGGGATGTGAAGCTGCCCCAGACGTACGTGTATTTGCTTGCATTGTAGATTGTCATTACCCCTACCGCACTTTCCTGCGTTCCATGCATCGACGACACCCACGGACATAGCGGCTGTATTGCATACGTGAGAGATTGCGGACCTGCAACTGAACTAGCTTGGCTTGTTGCATTCCATGTTGCTTCCAGACAGAAATAGTAGCCATTGCCAATTGGTGTTGTGAGAGATTGGGTGTTTGTTCCAGAGGCTGATATGGTCTCATAGCTGAGCGTTCCAGCGCTTCCTCGGATTGGCTGCAACTCATTCCCTCCGCTTCCTTTCGAAGTCAAAACAACTGCAGCGACTGCTATTATCACAATCCCTGCAATTATCCCTATCAACAACCACATATTCGCCATAGACTCACGAAGAGCTTTCGGATTGAAAAACTATAAACTTTGTCCTATTCTTCGGAATTTACGGCGCAATCCTGTTTATCAGCCTTGGGAATGGTATCGCGTCCCTTATATGGTCAAGGTTCAGCATCCACTTTATGACTCTCTCTATCCCGAGCCCGAAGCCAGCATGCGGAACCGAGCCGTACTTCCTCAGGTCTATGTACCAGCTGTAGTTCTCAATGTTGAGACCTACTTCCTTCATTCTTGTGAGGAGCTCGTCCAATTTCCAGATTCTCTCGCTGCCTCCTATTATTTCTCCATGTCCTTTCGGCGCAAGCATGTCGGCGCATGCCACCGTCTTTCCGTCCTTGTTGACAGGCATGTAGAACGCCTTTATCTCCTTAGGCCAGTTGTAGACGAATATCGGCTTCTCCTCATGTTCGGTGAGCAGCCTTTCCTCCTCAACTCCGAAGTCGTCTCCGTATTTCTTCTCAGATCCCTTCTCCTTCAGGAGTTCCATCGCCTTCTCATAAGTTAGCCTCTTGAAAGGCGGCTTTATCTTAAGCAGGTCCTGCGGGTTCACGTTGAAGAACTTCAATATGTCCTCATTGTTCTTCGCCAGCTGGTCCGCCATGTAGCTGACGAGCTGCTCCTGCAGCTTCATGCTCTTCGCGTTGTTGAAGTATGCCATCTCCGGCTCGAGATGCCAGTACTCAGTAAGGTGCTTCGTTGTCCTGGACTTCTCTGCCCTGTACGATGGTGCGAAAGAATACACCTTCTCCAGCGATGATATCATCGCCTCAGCGTACAGCTGCGATGATTCTGTAAGATAGGCTTTCTCACCGAAGTAATCCACTTCGAACATGCTTGCTCCTGTCTCCCCTCCAGCCTTTGTGAGCAGAGGAGGAGTTATTTCGTAGAATCCCTTCTTGTCAAGGAACTTCCTCGCGTACCTGAATATGTACGAGCGGGCCTGCATTGCGTTTATCAGCCTCTGGCTCCTCAGCCAGAGATGCCTTACGTCAAGCAGGAACTCGGGGCTCTGGTATTCGGTGATTGGGAACTGCTCTCCTATATGGACCACTCTCAGCTCCTTTACATCTATCTCAGCCCCTCCCGGCGCTCTCTCATCCTTTCGTACCGCCCCCCTGACAATCACGCTCGATTCGTTGTAAGCCTTCTCAGCGTCGTTCCATTCATTTTCCGATACCTTGCTCTTGTCTACTATGCACTGTATTGTCCCGGTCCTGTCCCTGACTATGATGAATGCCTTCCCTCCGCTGCTCCTCTTCCTGTGGATCCATCCCTTTATCGTAACTTCCTTTCCCGCCTCCCCTAGCGCTTTTCCGATCGGAATGCCATTAACATAATAGCTCAGCATAATACCACGCGTTACTCTCAGAATTCAAACCAAAAATATTAACCATGATGCTATAATAAACCCTGCTGCTATGATTGTCGGGACCAGCACCTTCGCCATGCTGACCACAGAATTTATCGTAGCGAATGCCCTCTCCCTCACTCCAGGCCCCCATATCATGAATCTCTTTATTACCTCCTTGCCGTAATAGATGTCTACGTTCTCCACATCGGCGAGAGCCGAGTCGATCGCCCTGTCTATGAAAGGCATAGCTGCAGCTGCACTCGTGTACCTGCCGAGCACGTTGCTCTGGTCGTCCCTTATGGAGTTAACAGCGTGCGTGTCGGATGTGTACAGCTCAGCCTCAATTCCGTAGCGCTGCCTTACATGCGCTATCACTGCTTCCCTGAACGATGGCAGCATGTTGTTGGAGTTGAACTGTATTATCGCATGCCGGGATCCGTTGAACTCGAATATCACAACATTCATGTTGCCTATCGCGATGTCTTTCGGGCGGTGCAGCTCGTTGTATATATCTATGCTCGCCACCCCCATCTTTAACCTCCTTGCAGTCTCGGGCTTCTCCTTCTTGCTCTTTATCGCCGATACATAATCGTTAAGGAATCTCGATCCCGATGTAACTCCGTCAAGCTCCTCTTTCGTGGCGCTCTCGTACCTGCAGTTGTGCGCGTCTATGAGTATAGCCTCATTCCCGTCGCTCTCCAGCAGCTCCTTGAATACTCTCCTCGCGCCTGCGGATATGTCCTCTGTAACGTTCGGTGCCCTTGTGAAGGTCACGAGTGACACGTTGTTCATCGAGAGGATTGAGACCTTTGCGCCGTTGTGGGACCTCTTTACGAAAGATATCTTTGCGTTCCCGTCGGTTATCCTCTTCCCGTTCTCCACCGCTTTCTCCATCGCCCTCTTCAGGACAGCCACCTGCGAGCTAGATATCGGGTTGTTGTCCTCGTTGACAGCCGAGTGCATTATCATTGCATGCGTCTTGTACTTGAACTGCACATGCCTCTCCAACAAGTATGGGAAACTGCTGCCCCCAAGCGTTCCAACCGGCCCGTAGTGTATCCACGGCACGAAGAATATGGACTTTATGTCGTTGTTCCTATTCCTGAATACGAGAGTATGCGTGTCTATGTCATACGGCGCTCCGAACGATCCTGCGAAAGAGCTCGAGACAGTCAGGTCTATATCGAAAAGCCAGTTCTGCACCACTTCAGAGAACGCGTCTATCCCTCCGAATCCCAGCGACCTCTTTATCGGGCTGTCGAATACGAAGAGCAACATGTAGCTTATTACCATGAACACGAGTATCCCTGCAGACAGCTTTACCAACAGCAGGCTTATCGGCTCAGAGAAGGTGAAGAGGTACCATCCTGCAGCTACGTATATCAGCAGGTTGAACAGCGGCTGTATTATCGCATATGCTATTGCCTTCTTCTTCAACGCGAGCATCACCTTGCTGACGAAGAACCACCATGCGAATATGCTTGCGTCCCCGACCAGGACTATTGCATTTGCAAGCGAGAAGTTGTTAGTTATCAGGTAGATAACGCTTGCTATCATTATTGCAATGCAGTAAGCTATCGCGCCCAGCATTGCCACGAAAATTAGATACCTCATCTTGACGAATTGCTTCAACGACTTTATCATCGCAACAGTCAGGAGGGTCGGCAGGAATACCGTGAGTATCCCGGTGAGGACTCCCTCCGCGATGATAACTACTATGTTTTCATGGGCGAAGATTGTTGCGATAGACCCTATCCCCGTGCCTGCGCTTATTACGAAAAGAATGGACAGCAGCATCGGTGTGCTTGGCATGTTCTTTGAGAAAACGCTGAGTTTGTTTATCGGGTCGCCGCTTTTCTTGCTCATGAAAAACACGCGGATGGCAAGCTATTACTTGCCAAATCTCCTCTGCCTCCTGGAGAATGTGCCTATTGCCTTCCTGAAGTCATCCTTATCGAAGTCTGGCCAGTACTTCTTCGCGAAATAGAGCTCAGAATATGTAGCCTGCCACGGGAGAAGGCCTGAAAGCCTCATCTCCCCGGAGGTTCGCACCACCAGGTCTACATCAGGGAGCGAAGATGTCCTGAGATGTTCCTTTATGTATTCCTCATTTACCTTTACGCTCCTGTTGCGCTTCACTTCGCTGGTTATCTGCTGCACAGAGTGCACTATATCTTCCCTTCCTCCATAATTGAGAAGCAGGTTTATTGTAAGCTCCTTGTAGTTCCTTGTCTTCCTTTCGATGTCTGCGAGCGCCTCCCTCAGCTTGATCGGGAGACTGCTCCTATCCCCGATTATCCTGAGCCTGGCCCTGTTCTGGACAAGCCTCCTAAGTATCTTTGGGTCCTTCGCCGCCCTCATATAGAGACCGAAGAGCACTCTCATTTCTGTTTCTGTCCTGTTCTTTAGGTTCTCCGTTGACAGAGCCCACACTGATATGGTCTTGATCCCGTACTCCTTCGCCCACGTGGCGAACTCTATGAACTTGTTTATTCCCATGCTATAGCCCTGGAGTAGCCGCAGCTTGTTCAGCCTTGACCACCGCCTATTCCCGTCAGGGATAAGTGCTATGTGCCTTGGAGGATTTGCTATTTTCTGCATAAAAATTCCATTATCTTTTAGGTTTTAAAAGGCAGTTAAATGTATCTAATATCATCTATAAATACCTTTTTATAGGGAATATTAATAGCCTTTTTCTCTAGATGTGGTGATTGCATATGACTGATGATAGCGCTCTCTTCGAAGACATCGACACCGACGAGGTCATCGGCAACGAGGATGCTGTGTCCAGGCTAAGCAAGTACGCATCTGACATAAACAACGGAGCAAAGAGGAAGCCAGTTATGCTTTCCGGCCCGTCAGGGACAGGAAAGTCCCTCGCCGCCCACCTCGCGGCGCGCGAACACGGATGGCATGTGGTAGAGCTCAACGCGAGCGACTACAGGAACCAGGAATCTCTCGATAGGATGCTGCTCGCAGCATCGCAGTCCAGGACGATTTTCGGGAAGAAGAACCTGATCCTGCTCGACGAGATCGACGAGCTCACAGGACTTTTCGACAAGGGAGCAAGTTCTGCCATAACCAACATAATAAGCAACACGAAGAACCCTATAATTTTCACAGCCAATGACTACTGGGACAAAAGGATTTCCTTCCTCAGGAACTACGTCGACAACATAGAGTTCAAGAAGCTCCCGCCGCCAGCTGTCTTCAGGATACTCGAGAAGGTCGCGAAGAAGACCTGTGCAAAGGTAAGCAGGGAGACGATAGACATGATAGCGAATAGGTCAGGAGGAGACGCAAGGAGCGCGATAAACGACATGGAAGTCCTCAATGGCGCGCCAGAGGAATCGGTCGATGCGATAGGGTTGAGGGACAGGAGGGTTGACATCTTCGCAACACTGGACAAGATATTCTTCTCGAACACTTACAGCGCGCCGATTGCCGCTTCCGCAAATTCCGACGTCGAGACAGACATGCTGATAAGGTGGATAGACGAGAACCTACCGAAGCGGTACATCGACGGGAAGGACCTTGCAATGGCGTACGAGATGCTATCCAGAGCAACGATGTTCTACACGCGCGCATCACGTGCGCAGTACTACACATATTGGAGATATATGAACGTGATGATGTCCAGCGGAGTGGCGCTTGCGAAGGACCACTATCCCGACAAGAGCACTAGATACGGCTTCCCGAAGATGATAAGCGAGCTCAGCAGGACAAAGGAAGCAAGGGGCGTAGGAAGCACGATATCGAAGAAGCTGAGGAAGAAGATACATGTTAATGCGGCAAGGATAAGGAAAGGTGAGATGAGGATTCTCGCAGACATGGCAAAGAGGATGCTGAAGGAAGGCACCGATGAAGAAAAGGAGCAGACATATGACTTCTTCTATGCGAAACTCGGTCTAGAGAGCAAAGAGGTCAAGTGGCTCGCCGAGAATTTTGATTAGTACTATCCGGCGCCCAGTGCGCTCAGGAGCAGCTTAACTACGTGCGCGACGTGCTCCTTGTCCGTCCTGACGCTTGCAGCAGGATTGTGGCCGCCGAAAGACTGGATGTGCTCGGACGAGTTCTTCACTTCCTCCAGGATTTTCAGCAGCTGTATCTCCTCAGCGAGGTTCTTGTCCGCCCTTAGCGAGACGTAGTTCCCATAGTGGACCATCGTTATAGTCCTCTTACCTGATATCTCCTCCATCTTCTCCTGCAGCCTTGAGCTGAACCTTCCTGGAAGTGGGGTCTCCCCATCATCGCGTATTATGTGCTTGAAGTCAAGAACATACACGTTTATCCCATCCCTTCCTTTGTAGTGGCGCACCTTGCTGACTCCTACATCTATAGCCTCCTGGATGATCGTGCTCGCACGCACGAACGTCTCTTCGAAGCGCTCCCTGTCCCTAATTATCGATGACATCGACTTTGGCGAGATTGCACCTTCGCTCTCCCTCCTGCTCGTGAGATAATCGAGCACGACAGCCAGCTTCTGCCATCTCTTCTCCTCTCTCTTCCCAAATGCGCTGAAATCCCCTATCAAGGATGCCTGCCTGAGGTCCTCCGTGTCGATGGGCGCAATCATCTCAGCGAACACACAGGTGAGGTATCCAGCGGTGTAGTCTGAATTGCCCCCAAAGTCCCATGTGTTTATGTAGTGCGGCAGCATAATTTTGTAGCTGCCGAATCCCTCATATATTGGATGGTGGTCCAGCCATATGAAATCGCACCTGTGCTGCTCCTTTGCGCTTGCGCTTATCGCGCTCTCGCTCTCCTGCATAGTACCGAAATCTGTTATCACCACAAGCGGCTTTTCCATAGACCGATGAGCCTTCGAGCTTTCATAATCCTCGTAGAAAGACTCGAGCGAATAGCCTACGCTCCTGTTCATCTTCCACGATATGGGCAGGTCCTTCACTCCGGTCTTCTTCTTGAGCGCCTCAATCGCTTCGTACAGCGCTATGGCGCCGCTCGACCCGTCGCAGTCGTTGTGGAACCTAATCGTTATCGTCGCACCTGCGAGAACGCTCCTGGCCAGCCTCTTCGCTGCGCTGCCGAGCGCTGGAAGCATGCTCGTTGTCGGTGCATTCAGCTCCCTTATCGTCTTCGGCGCCTTCATCGCATCCCCGAACCCGTAATCCTTCATAACGCGCTCCATCGCGGTCTCGTACTCCTCTGCCGATGCTGTTCCCGCCTGCCTTATCTCATCCATCCCAACATGGCCTTTCTCCAGAGCGCTCCTCCCGATCTCGTGCTTCTCCCCGATATCGAGCATAACATCGCAGGTAAAGCTGTATGGCTTGCCTGCTATCGCGTAGTAGATATTCTTTGCACTGTTAGATGC
>JAJYDY010000033.1 GCA_021790455.1 Microcaldota archaeon
TTTCGAAGCTATTTAAAAGTGCAGCAGAACGACAGGGTAGTCAGCGTAAAAATATGCGTTCCTTATTCGGAAATCCGGTAGAAAGCAGTGGGTCCACGGAGAATCGAACTCCGGTCTCAAGCGTGTAAGGCTAGCGTCTTAACCACTGGACGATGGACCCGAATGAGCTTACACTAATCCCTGGCTGCTCCAGAAACTACAAATCTTATCTACAGACGCCCTAATATCCTTTTCGGTATCGCATGGGATTTAAAAATATGGGACCAATACATATTGTTGGGATGTCTGCATCAAAAGCGATAAAACTCAAACACGACAGCTACCTTGCAGAGAGGGGAGGCTCAGCCAAGCTCATCGACGTGATATGCGCAAAGTGCAACAACAAGGTTCTTCTCTACCAGAAGGACGGCGTGGGCTGGCTGAAGCGCTGCTACCTTAACAGGATAGTCGGCCCGGAGGAGTATGCCGAGCTGCAAAATGAGGGCCTCAGGGTCGAGACGATGCCTTTTCTTATCTGCCAAAGCTGCAAGAGCGTGATTGGAACTCCGATACTCCACAAGGACGGAAGGCTTGCATTCCTTATGAAGCGCAGCACCTTCATAAGGAAGCAGAACAAGACTGTAAGGTACAGATAATCACTTCTTCGCGTTCTTCCTGCAGAAGTCGTTTATCTTGTTTATCGCATGCTCAAGGACATCCTTCTCAGCAAGGGACACCATCCTGAAGTGGGATGGCTCCCCGAATCCGGAGCCCCAGACAGTCTGGACACCCTCCTTCTCGAGAAGGGAGGTGACAAAACGTACATCATCCTTGAACTTCAGCTGCGAAAGGTCTATCTTCGGGAAGACATAAAATGCGCCGTTTGGCCTAACTGTGGACAAGTAAGGGTTCTCCCCCAGGAGCTTCATTGAGAAGTTGACTCTTTTTTCTATCTCGCCGACCATCTTCCTTATAACTCTCCCATGCTCTCCGAAGTTGTTCATCGCAGCGGTGGCAGCATACTCGGCAGGCGTGTTGATTGATATCCTCGCACGCGCGTAGTCGCCTAGCTTTTTCTTCAAAATGACCGATTTCTTGTCGCCCTCCGGGAGAACCATATATCCGACCCTGAAGCCCGTGGCGTCATAGCTCTTCGATATTCCATTGAGCAGCATATGCGGCACTCCCTTCGCAAGCTCAGACACGCTGGTGAACTTCGCTCCGTTGAATGTGAGCTCGTCATATATCTCATCGCTGATCAGGAATATGTCATATTCATTGGCAAGGCTGACTATCTCCTCAAGAATTTCTCTCCTCAGGACAGTGCCTGTGGGGTTGTTCGGGTTGGTTATCAGCATGTATTTCACATGCTTGATCCCGTTCGACTTCCTTAGCTGTGCCAGCGACCTCCTCAGCTTCTCTACATGGACATTCCATGAGTCTTTCTCATCATACTGCTGGAATATTGGGATTCCGTGATTCCTCTCCAGGTAAGTGGTATAAATCGCAAAGTAAGGCTTGAGTATTATCGCGCGTTCTCCAGGGTTGACTATGGCGCTGTTCATGAAGAGGATTCCCTCAGTAACGCCAGCCGTCGCAATGATGTCGTCCGGGCTTATATGCAGATTATGCATCCTTCTGTATCTGCCGCAGACCGCCTCCTGCAACTCGACTGTGCCTTGCGCCCTGGAATAGAATGTCTTGCGCGCGTTCAGCGCGTCTATGTAAGCGTCTATCACGTATTGAGGAGTGGGAAAGTACCTTGCAGGGTCTCCTCTGTTCAGGCTGATTATCTTCCTGCCAGCTTTCCTGAGTTTCTCGGAGACTGCGTCAAGTGCCTCTATATCGTTCTTGGTGTATTTGCTTCGCTCAGAGAGAAATCCCATAGAACTAGTGCGCTAGTAAAGGCTAAAAATGCCTCAGTCTCTCACTTATCCATCCACTCCTTGTGGTATATTACCTCCTTCAGCCTGAGTCCGAGACCATGTTTTTTCAACAGTTCAGCGACTATCTTGTCTAGCTCCTTCCTGTGCGGTTCGGTGTCTGCGTTTGCATACACCTCTCTGACTTCTGGTCTTGCCTGTTCGAGCGTCTTCATAAGCCGCTCCCTTATGTAAGCCTTCATGTTGATGTGTTCGACATACACCTGCCTCACTCCTGAATCGACAAGGCTCCCGAAGAGCTTGTCAAGAAGTTCCGGTTCATATCGGAAGTGCGGCAGAAGAGGACCAACGAACGCATAGGTGCCGAATCCTTCAGCGCTCAGCTTCTTGAGCGTGCTCAGGCGCAGGCTTGTTGCGGATGCGCGTACTTCGAGGAATCTCCCGAGCGCATCATCTGTAGTGGTTATGGTCATCCCGATGTCTGGATTGACTATTCTGTGGAATACATCAATGTCCCTGAGCACCATGGAAGACTTGGTAAGTATACCGACTTCGCCGGGGTAAGCCTCCTTCGCTAGCACCTCAAGGATTCCCCTTGTAAGCTTGTACTTTGCCTCAACGCCCTGGTATGGATCGGTGACAGAACTCAGGAATATCGAACTCCTCCTTGACTTTGGGCCGAGCTGTGCAAGGTCCCTCCTGAAGGCCTCGACAGCATTCTTCTTCACGTAGACGTAGTTCCCCCAATTGCCGATTGGTTCATTAACAAACCTTCCCATGAAGCTTGCATAGCAGTATGCGCATCCGAACTCGCAGCCTGTGTAGGGGTTGACAACATAATCAGTGTCAGGCAGATTAGACTTTACGAGTACGTGCTTCGCCTCAATCTCCTTTATCTTTATAGGCATCGAATCACTATTTTTCCTGAAGTTCTGCATCTTCTATTATGTAAGCGCCAACAGACCCATTCCATTCCTTTCTTGCTTTATTTATTGAGATTTTATTCTTAAATAGCGGCGCGTCCAAAACGAAGGACTCGGCTTCTCCACCTTCAAACGACATGTTTACTTTATATTTCTGGTAAAGCCTTTGCAACTTCTCTATCATCTTTTCATCAACACGCGCTCCTAACATGGAATCATCGAATCCTTCAGCTGCGACCTGGGTTACTATCGCATTGAACTTTGCAGATATCTCCTCGAGCTCCTCAAGCGGGTCCATCCCCCAGAGAGGAGAGTAATGTGTTATTCCAAGCTTGCCGCAGATGTTGTTTATCCTGTCAGCCTGGTACTTGCTTGCTACCGCTCCTGTTATGAGTTCCGTGACATTATATTTCTTCAGTGCCTCCTCAATGTCAACCAGTTCTTTCTCCTTCTCTCCCTTGGTACTGTAGAATACGTGCTTGACTCCCATCGCCTGAGCTTGAAGCTCAGTCCAGTTAACATTAACCTGCTGGAGCATATAGCTGAACTTGTTCTCAGATACGATTGTTATGAGCAGCTCCACCTTCTTTCCCTGCTCCCACATCCTATGTATTGCTAGCGTGGAATCCTTTCCTCCGCTATAGAGCGCAGCTATCATTTCCTCACCGTGCTCGAAGGGCAGAGGTCGTTCAGCACGCAATTTTCGCAGTATTTCCTTCGCGCTGTGCAGACGTCTCTTCCCAGTGCAATGAGGAGATGCGTTACGTTTATCCACTCATCCTTTGGGACGAATTCCATCATCCTGCGCTCTATCTTTTCTGCGTTATTGGTGTTGAAAAGGAAGAGCCTATTCGCTACAGTTATGCAATGTGTGTCTATCGCAATTCCCTCGATCAGTTCGAATGCGTTTCCCTGCACCACATTCGCCGTTTTCCTGCCCACCCCAGGTATCTGCACAAGCTGCTCCATATGCTTCGGAACTCTGTCATGGAAGTTGTCATGGATGTAATGCGCTGCCTTGATGATATTCTTTGACTTGTTTCTATACAGACCTAGGGTCATTATGTAAGGATAAAGATTAACTGGCTTCTTGTTTAGGTAATTGATTATATTTGGATAATTTTTAAAGAGGGCAGGAGTCACCTTGTTTACCTGTGCGTCCTGCGACTGCGCAGACAGCATAGTCGCTACAAGGAGCTCCCACGGATTCTTGTAATGCAGCCAGGTCCTCAGCTCCTCCGGATACCTTCTCTTGAGCCTTGAGATTATGACACTTATCTTGTTCTTCGCACTTTTTCTCTGCATAGAAATCGGCCCAAAGCAAATGATATATACCTATCCAGCTATTTAATTTTATGCCGGGGGACAAATTCTTAAGTCCAAAGGATGCTACCGAACTCACCTCTACTCTCAGCAAACATTACAAGGACGCAAAATACTATCTCCATTTCAAGACTCCAATCGACCTTGTAGTGGCTGCGATACTCTCTGCGCAGACAAGGGACGAGGTTGTCAATGCCGCTACCCCAAAACTGTTCGCAAAATACAAGACAGCAAGGGATTACGCGCGCGCCAATCCACAGGAACTTATCGATTACATCAAAAGCATCAGCTTCGCCGGCAACAAGGCACGAAACATCATCAACACGTGCAGGATTATCGATGAAAAATATGGGGGAAAGGTTCCTGGCAAGATGGAACAGCTCATTGAGCTTCCCGGAATAGGGAGGAAGACCGCGAACACAATTCTTATCAATGCTTATGAGATTGTTGAGGGGATTCCTGTCGACACGTGGGTGATAAAGCTATCTTATAGGCTTGGTTTGAGCAAGAACACTGATCCGGAGAAGATAGAACACGATCTAATGAAGATGGTTGATAAGAAATATTGGCATAACTATGCATATGTGATGAAAACTCACGGCAAGAAGATATGCCAAACGATACCTATCTGTAGCAAATGCCCCGTAAATGGCATCTGCCCGAAGAATGGTGTTACGAAACAATTGTGAAAAAATGAGCAGCAAGGGAAAAATCTTAGATTTTATAAAAAAAGAGAAGCTTTGCGTTTTATCCACAATAAACAATAAAGGGTGGCCGCAACCTGCAGTTATCGAGTTCAGCGCCGACGAGAAACTAGAATTAATTTTTGATACATTTGCTAATGCCCGCAAAGTAAAAAATCTAGCAAAAAATCAGGACGGATGAGCAAATGAGAGTAATCGCAGATCTTCATATCCATTCCAGATTCGCTATGGCGTGCAGCGATAGCATAACAGTGCAGGGGATGCACGATACATGCGTAGAGAAGGGGATCAACCTCATCGCGACCGGGGATACCACACATCCTACCTGGCTGAAGGAGTTGAAATCATCACTCGAGCCGGCAGAACCTGGCCTTTTCAAGATGAAAGGCTCGCAGAGCGATGTAAGATTCATCCTGGGGGGAGAAGTGTCAGCTGTCTTCAATGTTAACGGGCAGTCAAAGCGGATACACCAGGTCATACTTATGCCGAACTTCGATTCGGTCGATGCGCTTAATGACATATTATCAAAGAAGAGCGACCTAAAGGCCGACGGAAGGCCGCAGGTATGGATGTCAGGAGCCGAGATAATAGAGGCTGCGCTAAAGGCAGATAAGAGAGCTTTCGTGTTTCCTGCGCATATATGGACTCCTTTCTTCGGAGCTCTCGGAGCGAAGTCTGGTTTCTCTTCCCTCAAAGAGGCATATGAGGATCAAGTCAAAAACATCTACGCAGTTGAGATGGGGCTCAGCAGCAACAGCCCGATGAACTGGAGAATATCGGAGCTGCGAAATTGCGCTCTTCTGGCGAACAGCGACATGCACTCTCTCCCGAAGATAGGCAGGGAGATGAACGTTTTCGAGATTGACAAGGAGGCACTCTCCTATGATACATTTATCAAGGCGATAAAAGACAATGACAGAAAGACATTCAAGATGGTGCTTAAGTTCTTCCCAGAAGAGGGAAAGTACCATTTCGACGGCCACAGGGAATGCATAGTGTCCATCGACCCTAGCAAATACAACATAAAGCTCTGCCCTGTCTGCGGAAAGAAGCTCGTTATCGGAGTGATGCACAGGGTTAATGACCTCGCCGATAAGCCAGAAGGCTATGTCCCAAAGGATGCTATACCATATTTCAGCACAGTGCCTCTACGCGAGGTAATTGCATATGTGCTCAAGAAAGGAGATGCGACCGCAGCAGTCGAGAACCAGTACAAGAAGCTTGTTTCCGAAGTCGGCACAGAATTCGACATACTTGTGAATGCTCCGATAGAGAAAATTGCAGCGAGCTCCACTCCAGAGATAGTCGAAGCGATCAGCAATATGCGCGAGAAAAAGGTCAACATAGTTGCTGGCTATGCGGGCGTGTTTGGGAAAGTAGATCTTCTCAATCGGGAAAGGGGGCAACCAATATCTGCATCGTGGAAGCAGAAAATGCTCTAAGCCCACTACAGCCTCTTCCCAATGAAAACCGCATGCCTCTTGTCTGCGCTGAACAGGAGCTCTCCACTGAACATACCTTCAGACCGCCCCTTGAATGTGTTGAGATCGGGAAGCAGAACATTCATTGCCAAAAGCCTGTGTACGGTCTGGATCCGCCTGGCTTTAAGCTGCTCCGGAAGCTCTTTTACCGTAAACGCGCATTCGATGCAACTCTTTCGTGATTAAATAAAACCTCGTACGCTAGGTATTCCTTTCTGAAATCCATCTGCTCGAGGAGACATATAGTGCTTTCGAATTCAATATGGCGCTACCGACTTCTTGAAGTTATAGAGTGGCTTTGGCCTTGGTCTCGGCCTTTCTACAGGATATTTATTCCTGAATGTCGCGTCCGCTACCCTGTCTATTATCCTCCTATAGTGCTTGACAACTATCAGAGCTATGAAGATTAGGGAAGCTAGGATCACCTCGGCGAAGAGGAGGTATCCTCCTATAAGAAGCATGAAGCTGGAGATCTTTGCACCCTGCATTACGAGGAGCGTCGCAAGCGCAACAAAGAAGTCGAGGCCGACCGACAGATAAGCAAGCCTTTCCAGAAGTCGTTCCATTCTCTTTATTCTCGCATATTGACCGTAATACATCCATCCACCTGGTCTCCAAACTGATTGTGCGATTTAGGATTGTTATGAAACGTTTAAAAAGGAAAGCGCAACCGATGTGTAGCTGGAAGTTTTGTTTCAAAGGGAAAGCGAGAGCTCCATCGCAACAGGTGCATGGTCTGATCCATGCACAGAATCAAGGATCGTGGAGCTCTTTACCTGCCTCTTTATCTCTTCGGAGACTATGCAGTAGTCGATCCTCCAACCGATGTTCCTGGACCTTGCATCGAAGCTGAAAAGCCACCAGGAGTAATGGCCCCTGCCGTCAGTGAACATCCTGAACGTGTCTACATAGCCAGAGCCAAGGAACTTGCTCATCCAATCCCTCTCCTCGTGCGTGAAGCCGGCGTTGCCATCGTTCTCCTTCGACCGCGCGATGTCTATCTCCTCATGCGCAACGTTGAAGTCGCCGCAGACAACCACCGGTTTCTTCTTCCTGAGCTTCTGCACGAAATCCAGGAACTTGTCGTTGTAGTCCAGCTTGAAGTCAAGCCTTTCCAGCTCCCTCCTTGAGTTCGGGAAGTAGGTGTTGACTACAAAGAGCCTTTCAAATTCCGCAGTCAACACGCGTGCCTCATCATCTATTGCAGCGTTGCCTATCCCGTACGTAACTTCGATCGGCGCCTTTTTGGTCATGGTGAGAAGGCCGCTGTAGCCCTTCTTCTTTGCAGGGTAGAGAATAGGCGCATATCCGTTGCCGTGGAGTTCAAGGGGAAGCTGGTCAGCCTTCACTTCTTGGAACATGAGCACGTCATATTCCTTTGAGTTTATAAGCTGGGGAAGCCCGTCCTTTCCCATTGCAGCCCTTATGCCGTTGACGTTCCAGGAAAGCACTTTGATTATCTCACCCCGCCTTTAGTCTAATAGCAAAGAATTTATATCTGCTTATTAGAATAAAAATACTGGTTTCTCTTTTTAAGAGACATTGAACACAGGCGTGTTTTTTATGAAACAAGCAGAGCTGATAGGCAAGGTCATAGCTGCAGTGAGAGTGCGCGGCCGCGTCAACGTGCGCGCTAGCATAGAGGAAACGATGAAGAGGATGCACCTCAAGGCGCCGAACAATTGCACTATTATAAAGGTAAACGGCCAGTACCTCGGGATGCTGAAGAAGTGCGCCAATCACATAGCATATGGCGAGATAGACGAGCCTACGCTTGCTAAGCTTGCCAAGAAGTACGCGCTTGAGATAGACTCAAACGCCGCCATAGAAGGAAAGGCCGATATAAGCGCGCTCAAGGAGGAGATGCCGCTGAGGCTGCACCCTCCAAAGCACGGGTACGACCCGATAAAGAGGCACTATAGCAAGGGAGGAAGCCTCGGGTACATGGGCAAGGACATAAACAAGCTGATAACGAGAATGGTCTGATATTTATGGTAGTCAGAAGGGCGAAGAAGAACAGGAAATACCTCGGCACGAGGAGATGGGGAGTAGGGAACATCAAGAATGCCAGGGGAGCTGGAGACAGGGGAGGCGTCGGCGCTATCGCAAGGCTGCGCAAGCACGACTGGACCTACATAACTGCGAAGAGGCCGGATCTTATAAGGAAGAAGGGGTTTACTCCTAGAAGCAGGAACGAGCTGATGGAAATAAACCTCAATCAGATAAGCTCAATCCTGAAGAGGCAGAACAAGAGCGAGCTTGACTTGGAGGGATACAAGGTGCTGAGCAACGGCACGCTTGAGGTAAAGGCAACGATCAGGGCGAGCGGATTCTCGGAAAAGGCTCTTGAAAAGATAAAGGGTATAGGTGGCAGTGCGGTAGTCCTTGCGAAGAAGGAGGAGGCAAAGCCACAGCAGAAGCCACAGGCGGAAGCGCCTGGAAAAATGTAATCGGCATTTTCTCCCGGCAGCCTATAATCATCGTGCGAAAAAAATGTAATGTTTAGTATGCAGACTTCTCATTTTTGTATTGTCCTGAATTAATGTTCTCTCGGTAATTTGATTTCACATTCTCACCTTTTATTCTTTCGCATTTTCTCGAGGAATGCCTGGTACGGCGTCCTCAGATGTCCGTTTTCTAG
>JAJYDY010000034.1 GCA_021790455.1 Microcaldota archaeon
GAAGAGACTAACCCCGGAAGAGATAAAGAGTGTTTGCAACTTCATTCCGATAGAAACATATTTGAGCTGAAGTGTCGTATTACTTTCAAGGAAAGCTATAAATACAAACGAGCAGAATCTGCTTGGCAACATAAAGAAATGTTGGGCGTCTCTTTTCACTCCAAGAGCGATCTTCTATAGGTTCGAGAAGAAGCTGCATAGGCAGAGGATAAGTGTCGCCGTGGTGGTGCAGAAAATGGTTGAATCGGAGGTGTCCGGAATAGCTTTTTCTGTCAATCCAGTTCTTCAGGGTAAGAACAGGCTTGTGATAGAAGCAGGCTATGGCCTTGGCGAAGCGATTGTTTCCGGGCAGATAACTCCTGACAACTATGCGGTTGAAAGGAAGCCGCTCAAAATAGTCGAGAGGAAGACAAGCAAGCAGACAAGAGGGCTCTACAGGAAGCCTGAAGGCGGGGATGAATGGAAGCAGATAAAGGACGGCGACAAGCAGAAACTCAATGATAGCCAGATATTCAAACTTTCAAGTATGATCCTCAAGATAGAGCGGCACTACGGATTCCCTGTTGATGTGGAATGGGCGATGGAGAAGGGAGCGTTCTACGTAACGCAGTCCAGGCCTATAACAACCATCCGGGAAAACATAAAGGTCAAGAGGGCTAAGCCGAAGTGGGATGCTCTTGGTGAATCCCTCAAAGCGCAGATGTGGAAGTGGAGATGGTATGGCAACTGCCCTCCTCTGGATAATGTCTGGCAGAGGGATACGCGCTGGTCAGACCAGCTCAATAAGATAGGTGGTTTCAGGGTAAAATACTATCTTGACTTTTTCGATGGTCCGATCCTGACTATGTACGATTCAGAGCGTGATAAAGAGGAAATATGGAATCTGATAAAGAGGAAGTTTAGGGCCGATTCCAATTATATATCTGCTTCAGTGGACGGATTTGATGAGCTTGTGAAACCAGATGTCAAAATGATGGAGCTCGTGGCTGCAAAGTCGCGCAAGGCAAAGAACCTATCTACCTTTGGGATGATCAAGCTGTTCAGGAATTCTAGAGATTACTTCTCCTACAACTCAGCTATGGATTCCTACTGCGCATATGCAGAGCCTGCCCTTTCGCCAATCCTAAACTTGTATCTTTCCAAGAAACTTAAAGAACTAGGCAAGAGCTCAGAGACAAATCAATATATGACAAAATTGACTACACCTTTGAAGCCAACTGAATTCTCTTTTGAAAGGGAGGCCTTCTTTGAGATACTTGATAGGCTCAAGAGCGAAAAGATAAGCGCTGCTGTAATAGAAGATAGGGTGCTATTCGAGAGATTTATAACTGGAAAGCCTCAATTAAAGCGTCTCCTCACAAAACACATCAGGCAATATGATTGGCTATTGATGGCAAATAGTGCCCCAATGCTGTTTGAACAGCTTCGTGAAGAACTGCGCAACTATCTATCGAGGAAAGAGAGCGATTACAGCATTGAGAGGAGGAGCCTCGATAAACTTTTAGCCGGGAAGCCAGAGCAGGAAGCAAAGAAAATAATCGCGGAGCTAAAGCCGCCGTGCGATATACAGGATATGATCAAAGGACTCCAAGAAGTAGCATATGTGCGAACAAAAACAGGGGTGCTGAACAACAAGCTAACGTACACAATGATCCCATTCTACAGCAGGATTGCCAAGCGACTTGGTACAAACTATCTCAGCCTTAAGCTCCTCTTCCCGGAAGAGATCATTTCCCTATTAAGGAAAAAACTGTCTGCGGAAAAGCTGCTGAAAGAACGTGCCTCCGGCCTTTCCTATATAGTCTTCAAGGATAAAAGGCACGTATTCATAGGTGAGGAGGCGCAGTCCTTAAGAGAGGCGCTGATAAAAGAAATAGAGGAAAAAGAATTAGAAACCGGCCTGCTCATAGGAACATCTGCGAATCCAGGTATTGTTAAGGGAAGCGCAAGAGTCCTTAAGGATACGACGCAGATAGAAAGGATTCAAAAGGGCGAGATACTGGTGGCGAGGGCTACCAGCATTGATTTTGTGCCTGCGATGAGGAAGGCATCCGCAATAATAACCGAAACGGGAGGGATGACATCGCATGCTGCCATCGTTTCACGAGAGCTTGGCGTGCCTTGCGTGGTTGGCGTGGAAAATGCGACAAAGGTCCTGAAGGATGGTGATTGGATAAAAGTGGATGCTGATAAAGGGAAGGTTAGCGTATTGAAGAGGAAGTGACGGCTATGACGGTATATAAGGGTGACGCAATCCTCTGCTCATTCGTCGATGTTTTAGCCCCATATTAGGAGAGAGAGGGCAACTGCGCTGAACAGCGCGACTGCAAATCCAGCTTTCTGGTGCACAACCAGCTTCTCCCTGTTGAGAAGCAGTCCGAGCAGCGCAGCGACGCCTATATAATTCTCGGAAAGCGCCACCGCGATCGTTATGGGGATCAGGACAGACGCGAATGCGAATGACACCCATGCGAACGTATCTATGAGAGCTGTTGCCAGTACAAGTTTCGGGAACTTCAGAGTATTCCTCATGAGCTTGTGCATGTTGCCGTTGAAGAGCAGGTACGCAAAGGTAAGGATCGCTATTACAAGTCCTGCGAACCAGTTTACAAATATCGGATTAGAAAGCCTCGCGCCGTAACCTACAAAGAATGCTGATGCGCCGAAAAGGATTGCAGCTGCTACCATGAGGAGCACGCCGCGCTCCAGCCTAAAATGCTTGAGATGCTCCTCACTGAGCGATACGAGTATGAGCCCTACCATTATCGCTACTACGAGAAGTATCTCCAATGGAGAGAGAATCTCGCTTATGATGAACAGGGACATGACCGCTACTACAGGAATCTCCAGCGCCATCATAGGCTCCACTGCAGCTATCTTCCCCCTCCTGAGCGACTCAAGGAAGAGCATAGACGCGAAAAACCCAAGGACGCCGGCAAGCACCAGCACGATTAGGATTGATGGGATGCTCGGGTAGCCGGCTATCTGGGTGTAAACGAAAGGAGTAAGCACTACTGTCCCTATTCCAACGATTAGGAAGAGCGTTTCCCAGTCTCCTATGTGGCGGGTCGTCCTCTGGATAAGAAAGTCGCCGCCTCCCCAGAGGAATAGCGCTGCAAATGCGAACAGAATACCGATTAGGTATGACATGCTCATCCCTTCGCAACTCCAAGTGGGAGCAGCCTCGCCACTGCATTGGATATCTTTGCTCCCTCTATGCTCGCCACCACCTGGTCAACGTCCTTGTAAGCCCATTCCGCTTCCTCGCTGACCAGTTTCTTGTCCCTGACTCTCAGCTCGATGCGCTTATCTTTCATAGATCCGGTCGTCTTTGCAGCCGGGATTTCACGGAGTGCTTGGTGCCTAGACATCAATCTTCCAGCACCATGGCACGAAGAGCCGAATGTCTCTACCATGCTCTCCGCCCTACCAGCTAGAATATAGCTAGCAGTCCCCATGCTTCCAGGGATGAGAACCGGTTGCCCAACATCGCGATATATCTTCGGCACCTCCTTCCTCCCAGGCCCAAAAGCCCTCGTCGCACCCTTCCTATGGACGTACACTTTCATCCTTTTCCCATCAACCATATGCTCTTCGAGCTTGGCTATGTTGTGCGAAAGGTGGTAAAGCAGTTCTACGCCCAGTGCATCAGAGCTTTTCCCAAACGTTTCTTCAAAGCTCTTGGTTATGAAGTGAGACATTATCTCATGATTGCAGAAGGCAAAGTTTACCGCGCACCGCATCGCAGAAAGATAATCATCTGCCTCCTTTGTGCCTACAGGCATATAAACGAGCTCGCGGTCGAGCATTGGGATGTTGTTTTTCCTTAGATATTCGCTTCCTATCCTTAGATAGTCACTGCATACCTGGTGTCCGTAACCTCTTGAGCCGCTATGCAGCATTACCACGACCTGGCCCTCCTCAAGCCCATACGCTTTTGCGATTTCTTTATCAAGTATCTTATCCACTTTCTGGATCTCTGCAAAATGATTGCCGGCGCCCATAGTACCGAGCTGCTGCACACCTCTTTTCTTGGCCAAATCACTGACCTTCTCTGGGTCTGCGCCTCCGATGCAGCCTCCCTCCTCCGTTTTCTCTAGGTCCTCAGCAATGCCATAGCCTTTCGATACAACATATTCCATACCCTCTCTAGCTACCCGCTCAAGATCCTTTTGCGTGAAACCAAGTTTCATGGTGCTGCCAACTCCGCTGGGTACGTTCTTAAAGAGCCTGTCCATCAGCATTGGTAATTTTGGGCGAAGTTCCTCTTCAGTGAGGGCTGTTTTAATTACCCTTACTGAGCAGTTGATATCGAAACCGACCGCGCCAGGTGAGACAATGCCGTTTTCAGCATCAAAAGCGGCAACACCGCCTATCGGGAAGGAATATCCTTCATGCGCGTCAGGCATCAGGAGCATGTCCTTGACTATTGAAGGAAGTTTTGTTATATTCAAAGCTTGATTTAACGTTCTATCTTTCTCTATTTTGCTCCTTATAGCCTCATTTCCATATAGGTGTATTGGTACATTCATCCCTTGGCGTTCTTCCCTCTCAACCTCCCAAAGGAAATCGTTTATTTTTTTAATTTCAACCATTCTTCCATCTCCCTCTTGTCAAATAGTCAGGCTTTTGCATTTTTCAACAATCTCCTGAACTGCTCTTTAGTAAGCCACTTCATATACAAATATCTTGCTATTTCCTTCTTGTTCATGCCGAGGCGCTTGGCTTCCTTGACGCTCACCCTGTAAGCTTCCATCTCCGTAGGACGGTCAACATAATCATATCGCTCGTCCCAGAGATCCCTTCCATCCATATGCTGCCTGAAATGTATCAGCTCATGGATGACGTCAAGGTAGAGGCACACAAGCACCGCCCGCTCGAGATATCTCTTGCTTATCATAAGCCGGTTCTTCTCCTCGTCGACCCAGACGTAGCCGGGGCCATCGAAGACTCCGACCTTGAGTTTTGCAAATAGTTTGTCAATGTGCTTCCCGAAGTTGCGTTTCACGATCGGAACGCCTTTAAAACCTGAGAATACATCGGTAAAGTTCGCCAGCCTGCCGTGCAGGGTTATCTTTATCGGCGCAGAATCCTTCTGCAGCCACTCATGCGAATGATGGAAGGCTCTGGATTTTATACCCTTTAATTTTCTATTTATCTTTATTCCTTTCAGTAGTGACTCCGCCTTTCCATTCAACATGGAATTATTTGACAGAAGAGAATTAAAGGGTATTGCAACAATAGGTAGTATGGCATATCTATCTCTTTACAAAAAATCAGATTTCAGGCAATTGACTTGGCCCGAGTACGGAAAACTGCTCGATTCCGTCGTCAAGCAGATAAAGGCGTATACAAAGAGGAAAAAGGTCAAGATCGATGCAGTTGTCCCAATAATGAGGGGAGGGCTTTTCCCAGGCGGCTACATCACATTCAAGCTCGATATGCTTAGGATCCTTCCAGTGCAGTACAAATACTTCTTCGAAGGCAGGAATGTAGTGCTCAGGAAGATTTTCGGGTTCCAAAAAGCCGAAGTGGCAAAGCCCAACCCCGTTTTCCTGCTTGTTGAGAACAACCACTGCTTCGGGGTCACGGCGGCAACGGCTGCAAAGGACCTGAAGAAGGCGTTCCCAAGGTGCAGGATAATATACGCTACAGACACCATGGACTATTCTTATAGGAATGCGGTGGAGGATGCCGATGCATCTTTCCATGGAGTATACACAAACGATACGAAGACGATGACAGAGCAGCAGTGCAAGACAAGCAGAGTGAAGAACTGGACGAACGTGTTTCCGTGGGAGAGCTTTGAAGAGGAGTGGCAGACAGTCAACGCAAAACAGTACAAGTACTCCGATCTGAACGCGAAGTTCCCGCATTCGAAGACTATGAAGAAGATAAAGCTTTGGTAAGCATGGAGGATTCATTTCAAGAGTATTGGAACAAAAGCAAGAAGGAGATTTTCAGGCTCTCTCTTCCAGCGCTGACCTATTCAGGTGCAGAGAAGCTCAGGTATGGGGAGTACCAGAAGACCGGCAAGGTCCCAGTGGACAAGGAACTCTCCGACTGGTTCGCAAGCTTGGCCGCACTAAAACAGAAAGGTGTAATCCTGCACCGACTCCAAGTTATAAAGTTCCCGATACCTCCATTTACACTTTTCGAATTGAGGCAGCTTAGGCTGTTCAAGGAGAACGGCGAAGATGTCCTTGGCCTGGAGAACCAGAAGTTCATCCGTTTTTGCAATGGAAAGGACGTGAAGGATTTCTGGCTCTTTGACAATTCTAAGGTCTTGCTTCCTGTATATGATGAAAATGGTTTGTGGCTAGGGCACAAGGAAGCCAGCGATGATGACGCAAGTTACCTATTGGAGCTGAAGAAAAGGCTTATGGGGCAGGCAAAGCCGATAGAGAATTTCCTTACCAATTAAACATGCCCTTGGCGGGATTTGGACCCGCATCTCAGGCTCCGCAAGCCCGCGTTCTATCCAAGTTATACTACAAGGGCGCATATTGTAAGGCGCGTAGGGTAGCCTTAATAATCTTATCTTAAGCTAATTATTAAAGACTGATATAAAATCCTTTCATAAGTGCTGGCATGGCATATTCCACATACCTCACGCTCATAATCCCTGCAATATTCGCGCTCATTGCTACCTACATAGCGATGCTGTTCGTGAGATCCTACTTCCTTGAATCGGGGGTCATATCGCGAAACCCGAACAAGAAGAAGGATGAGGTGATTCCTACAAGCGGGGGAGTTGCTGTTTCCTTCGGCTTCATCGTAGGCGTTCTTGTCTACGTCTTTGGAGCGAGCTTCGGGCTCTACACTCCAGTTGCACCGGTGACCTTCCTCTTTGCAGCCGCGCTTTCGGTGCTGCTGATAACATTTGTCGGCTTTCTCGATGACCTTAATGTCAAGACCAGCTTCGGCAAAAGCACAGGGATGAAGGACTGGAGGAGAGGGATGAAGCAGTGGCAGAAGCCTACCCTGACATTCCTGGGCGCGCTTCCGCTCATGGCGGTAAACGCCGGAGTCTCGATCATCGCACTGCCATTCATCGGCGCGGTTAACTTCGGCCTGATCTATCCATTGATCCTGCTTCCTCTTGCCGTAATCTTTGTCGCGAACGCATTCAACCTCCTAGGCGGATTTGATGGGATGGCGACAGGGACAGGCCTGATAGCTGTTCTTGGTCTTCTTGTGTACAGCATCCTTTATGGCACGTACACCGGCGCACTCATCTCTATAGTGCTCGCCGCCTCTATCTTCGTCCTCTTCTTCTACCATAGATATCCTGTCAAGGTCCTAACCGGGGACAGCTTCACCTATATGTTCGGCGCTGCTTTCATCTCTGCAGTCGTGATAGGGAACATGGAAGCTTTTGGATTGATTATATTCCTTCCGTGGATACTAGAGTTCATAATGCATGCAAGGGGAAAGTTCAAGACGACGGATCTTGGTGTGATAAAAGAGGGTGGAATCCTTGCAGCGCCATATGGGAAGAAGATCTACAGCTGGACCCATATAATGATGAATCTCAAACCGATGAAGGAATGGGAAGTGGCAATGTATATGTGGTTCGTCGAGATAGGATTCGTTGTCCTTGCGTTCGCTATGAAGTGGTTTAACCTTCTCTGATTAACGTTTATTTATGAACCATCCCTGCAGATAAATCGCGTCAAATCCACCTATTGCAAAGCTCTTCAATGCCTCAATCGGCGTTTCTACAAGCGGTTCACCTGCTAAGTTGAAACTGGTATTTACAACAAGGCCCTCCCCTGTGATTTCCTCAAATCCCTTTATCATCCTGTACCAGCGTTTATTTTCGCTTCTTTTTACAGTCTGCACTCTCGCAGTGCCATCCACATGGCAAATCGCAGGCACTCTGTCTTTCGCTATTTCCTTTAATCTGTACATCATTATCATGAATTCGTGTGGAACAGAATCTACGAAATAGCTGTCCATTTTCTCTTCTAGCACAGAAGGTGCAAGGGGCCTCCACCATTCCCTTCCCTTTATTGCATTGAGGTTGTACCACATTTCTTTGTTTCTGGGATCAGCCACTATGCTCCTATTGCCCAATGCTCTTGGACCAAACTCAGCCCTGTCTTGATACCAGGCGACTATCTTACCTTTTGATATCATCTTCGATACTGCATCAACGCCGTCTCCAATGTACTCACTCTTCCATTTTGACCTTTTGACAACTTCTTTTACAGAATCTGGGCTTCAACCTTGGCCAGCCGGTGCATGGGGTTGTAGGCATTGATATCATTGTTGCGAATGATGTCCCGCCTGAGGCAGTATTGAAGATAAGAAATGCGAAATGTGTAATCTCAGGAGAGGGAGGATTGCTTAACCATGGCGAAATCCTCTCCATGGAATTTGGGATTCCATTTATTGCAGGAGTAAGTAACATCATATCCGAATTGGCTTATGATGATGAAATTGAGATATATCCATTCGAAGGTTTTATTGAGATAAGGGATGCCCGCAGCGAAAAGATTTTTAATATCCTAGAGAATTCCCCCGACCTCGTCGGGGGTTGAAACCCAAGAAC
>JAJYDY010000035.1 GCA_021790455.1 Microcaldota archaeon
CAGCCGTACGCCGCCCATCCAAGTGAATGAGCTGACTTGCATGGCTGTCGAAATCCGATAGCAGTGTCCTCCAGCAGCATCGACTGGAGTCGATGTGTGGAAATGACCGCAATTCTAAAGCATTGTGCGTTTGTGGATTCTTTCTTTACACTTCTCAAGACTACATCCAATTCCAAGCAGGAATTTTCATGAAATCCACAGCAAGTATGCTGAGGACCCTTACTTCGATGTTCACCCCTGTGCGCCAGAGCGCCAAGGAAACACAAGAATAGGTAATGGAGTTTTATGACGGTTACGTATTTAAACCTTGTTATCCTGGATTTGGAGTCTATTTCTTGGTGTTTTCGCCATGCGAGCGGAGATATTTGTCGTAATCGTCCTTGTCCTGCAACGCTTTCGCAAGATTCCTTTTTGCGATTCTTGCTGTGATGGAAAATGAGATGGTGGCTGGGACAGCCACAAGCGCCAACGCAAGAAGCAATGGTCCACCGATTGCAGACACCATAAGACCGGAGATTATCCCGGCAAATGTGAAATAGATTGTAGCTCCGGCTGCGCGTTTGAATCGGTTGTGGTTGTTGTTGAACGATTGTTGTATCAGTTCCGGAGTCCTCTGTTGTGTTTCGGTTCTGGCAGATACTGTTGTCGCCGTCAAAGGTTCCGATGATTGAGCAGACGCGTGCGTATCCGTATGTTCTCTATTAGCTCCAATTAGAAGTACCATGTGGAAGTGAAGTTTCTTTTAGATATTTAGACGTAGCGTTTTGGGATTTTGCGCTCCTTCCACGATGGATTTTACTTTGAAAACAAAAATGTTTATTTCATTAACAACGAAATCGATGTCACATATAAATACATAGCATGTTCTCTCTCTTTGGGACCTTCATGCAGCAGGATGTGGATGAAATAAATATAGAGCAGGCGATCGATCTCGTCAAATCCAACAGAAGCGTGTTCGTCTGGATCGGCGGCTGGACGAATCCTCCACTCGCTGAACTTCTGCAGGTAGACAAGGGAAAAGTGATAGAGGCGAACCCCTTCGAACTGATGGACGTGGAAAAGTACCCGAAGGAGCTGCAGAGCTATGAGCGGCCGATTTTCGTATGCCACCACGGGCAGGCCTCCTACGAGCTTGTGAGAGAACTCGCGAGCATGAACATAAAGGGGTACAGCCTCGCCGGCGGAGCCGAAGCGGCAAAGACAAGGGCTTGATGAGAGAATAGAGAACTTTTGCGAAGCAGTTCTAGCCTCGACAATAAGAATAACTGACGAGGAACTGCGCTCGTGCAGGATTCCAAACATCGAGGGGACAAACGGCAAGACCCGCAGTTAACTCTAAATATTATACCAAACACCTTTTCCTTAGGTTGATTATTTGGAAGCCTCGATAGATCTTGGTGTGAATTCCAATCCAAAAACCGTGGGCAGGCTACGCGATTTTGTGTCGCGCAATTCCATCGAAGGCAGCTATAGCAAGGAGATGGCACTTAGGAACCTGCTCGCCTGCATCACACCCGACAGCAGGGTTTTTGCTTTGCATTGCCTCACCCCTGGAGTAAAATACCAGAAGTGCACACACAGAAAGGAGGCAAAGAAAAATGCTGTTTATGAGGTAGTCTGGAGAGGTAGAGTGGCGGGGGCAACAGATAGGGTAGCCTCTTTTCTGCATCATTCAGTAAGCGGCATGCTTCCAAGCCTTGAGCTTATCAGCAATGGCGACAGCTCATGGAAAACTCTGTTTTTCAGGAGCGGCATCATCTCCGTGCACGAGATACGGGAAAGGGGAAGAAAAGCAGCATGTTATTCACTGACAGCAGCAGGGGAATTGCTGGCAAAGCCATTGGCCGACTGTGTCATCAAGTTCGTTGCCACTGCGAGGGAGACGCTTCCGGAGCATGCTTTTGACTCCATGGAAAAGCTTCTCGGGCATCCAGATAGGGTGCTGAAGGTGTACAACGTAGTCAGGTGGCTAACAGAGAAGGGCATATCCACGGGAGTAGAATTGAACAGAATGTTCGGCGACAACCCAGCACATACTCGTTGGGGGAGAGGCGCCTTTGCCGCTGCATTACGGGATATGCATAATGCAGGATTGATCACTATCTTTTCATACGCACAGAAGCGATATAAGATAGCCGATGGCGGCATAAAGTTTCTCGGCATGGACAGCGGCGCCCTTTATCAGGAAGCTAAAACGCAGGTTCCGGATCAGTGGATCTCGCAAGAGGTATTTGAGCGCGTGGTAGATTATCTTGCTGACACGCCTGACGACACTTATGATACAAACACGGTCGCAGGCCATATACACTCGATGCTGAGCAAGGATGGCTCTGCAGTTCCGCGATACTTAAAATATGCTGTCAGGCTTTCGCTCCGTTCGCTTGAAGGGCTCGGCATGCTGAAGCTTGCGAACTGGCCTGATAACCCAAAAGCAGAATCGTTGCTGAGGATGGGGAGAAAAACAAAAAAGGACCAGTCTGTCATCGTGGCAAACGGCATGACGAAGCTGTTCTACGAGATTGTATTGAAGAATGCAGAAATGGCTGCTTTGCTGACTCCGGAAAGAATGGAGCACCATCAGGTCTCGAGAAAGGAGGAGAAGGCATTTGTATGCAACATGGATGAGGAAAAGAGCCAAAGAGGGACAAAGAGGAGCGAATCAAGTCTCGAAAGGGTGGAGAGGTTCATCAAGACCAGGACCAAGTATGCGCCGGAACACGCTGCAAGATTTTCCGAGATACAGCATGCTTTGGGTTCCTACGGCATCGTCTTAGGCAGAGACTCCCTGCTGGGAATCCTTGGTGCACTGCGCAAAGAAGGAAGGATAGCCCATCTCGGAAAAGGTTACTATGCCATACCGGAAAGGCTTCTCAGGAATCGCTGACTAAATTCTTCCCTTTGATTCGCCGCCCGTTACCCCGCTTGCTACCATGTGCGCAAGCCGCAGGAAATGGAACGACCGCTCGACGAACTTGCTCGCATCGGCCTTTTCAAGGCTGGTCTGCAGGTAGAAACCCTTGAGCCTGAACCCGCTGAGCTTCCTGACCCTGCTTACCAGCTCTATCCTTTCTCCGACTTCCTCCCCGGAGCGTTTTGAGAATGACCTGAGTGCGGTGACGAGCTCCTCAGGATGCGGCTTTCTCCTCGTCACAGAAATCAGCTCGGTCTTTGTCTTTTTCCTGATCTCCTCAATGTCAAGCACATTGAGGCCTGCTACTCCTATGCCATTTACTGCAATTAGCCTTACCTGTTCCCTGAAGCGGGTCTTGTTTACCAGCGCTATTATCCTTTTTGTCGCATCAGTGCCGTTTACCTGCACCTTCGAAGAGACTACACCCTCTATGACGCTGCCCTTCGCGATTACCCCGACAAGCAGCGTGTCCCTCTTCCTGAGTGGGGCGCACGCGAGTGCAAGAATCCTTACTCCTGTCTTCATTTAATCGGCTAATTCTCAAATTCCAGATTTAATTATCTTTCTTTCAGCTGTATTCCTGCGCGCGTGCTGTGGCTTTCCTTGCCACCATTAACGCTAAGGCTCCAGTTCCAATCAACATACGCCTTGTGCAGAGAGGCGCTGACACTAATTGAAAGCCTGTCTCTTTTTTTCACGGGAACCGGTTCGACAACCGGGAAGTATTCCTGGCGCCAATGCGTTCTCCGTGTGGGTGAGGTATCAAGGACTACGCCTGGAGCGAGCTGCGCCTTGAAGAAACCGCAGAATCCGTGGAGTACGGCATTCCTGCGCATCACAAAGTCAATCTTTTTGTCAAGCCTTACGCTGCTATCTCTTTCCATGTTTATTTTATTTACGACTTTGGGCTTAGACAAAAGAGATCTTGGATTGAATTGATGCCTGTAGGTTGAGTTTGACGAGATGTCCGACAGAACACCCATATCAATCGCGTACTTCGCTCCCGCCTCAGACCAAAATGAAACATTTTCGAACGCAGTTTCATCGCTTACAGGAGCGATGAACATCGCTATGCTGCTTGGAATTACCCTTCCCCCCTTCTTCAGCCATCGCTTCCTGAAATCCAGGACGGCGCTTACCATGTTCTCCTGCATTGCAAAGTAGCCAAGGCATTCAGAAACGATGACATCGCATCTTTCCGGCAGCCTTATCCTCCCCGACTCACCTTTGATGAAGGCTACGTTCCCCATCTTGCTTGATTTGCCTATCTGTTTGGCAACTTCGATTATTCCTGTCCTTTCGATAGCGTACACCTTTCCAGCCTTCTTCGCTGCAAAGAATGAGAGGATTCCTGTGCCTGCCCCGACTTCGGCGACCACGTCGCCCTTCTCGACAATCTTTTCAATCGCTTTTCTGTAGCTGTCTGTCCTGTGCGAATCCCCTATCATTGACTTGTGGTGAGAAACCCTCTCATAATCAAGGAAATACGGCTCCATTGGAAACCAACATTATGCCAAAGGCTCTGTCCTCAATTCAACAATTGGCACAGAACATTCATTAAGGACGCAGTCCGTTATCGCATACCGGTTCTTTTCCACCCAGTCCATGAAATAGTTGGTGTTTATCTGCATCCCTCTTGAGCTTTCAAGTCTGTTGAAAGTGTAGAAAACCCAGCCTGCCCACGCAAGCTTCAGGTAATCGGGCAGTGCATGCGCCTCCTCGCTTGTAAGGGGGAATACCCTCGAATACTCTGTCATGAACGACCTGAACTTCTCCATGTCGATTGCGCAGGGCTGTATGAAGCTGCCTGCGTCTGTGTAATCCAGCTTTGCCGTGTCAAGTGAAGCCAAAAGGATTATTGTATTCGCTATGTCCGCGACCCTGTGGTCAAGATGGGAGAATTCTAGGTCGAACACATAAACATCGGTATCAGTGAAAAGCACATTTCCAGGATGGAAATCCCAGTGCACGAACGTCTTTACAAGGCTTCCTGTCGACTCTGCGGCTTTTATCCCGTCTATCGCGCTCCGCATATGGTCCTTCGCTGCTTGCAATATCGTTGAATCCATGAATCCTATTTTCTCGCTGTCCTCCATGTGGTGCGGCCCCCATTCCATTGCTGTCCATGCAAAGTCTGGAATGGAGCTTGCAACGCCAATGTCTATCTTCTGCGTAGCCCTGTGCATCTCGGCAAGTGTCCTTGCCATCCTCAGCAGGTCTGCGGATGAGTTATCGTACTTCCTTCCTGTTATATACTTAAAGAGCGTGAAGCACCAATCGCCGCTTACAAGATGCGGCGACTTCTCCTTTGTAAAGACCGATTGCGCAGTAGGAATATTCATGTCAACAGAATTTGACACCGTCGCTTCCTTTATGCTCCTTTGAGCCTCAGACCTTGGTCGCCGCTTCAGCACATACTCTCCAGTAGGTGTCTTTATGCGCCAGTTTGCGTTGAATCCGCCGTGCAGAAGCTCTATTCCCGTGACTCCCTGCACGCCGAAGGCCTGCAGCGTTGGATTCAGGTCGCTTACCGCAACAGCTATTGTAGGTGCCGCCATCTTCCATAACCATTTGCAGATACTCGGTTTTGGCTGCTTTTAAATGGTCTAGGCACTACGACAGGAGCAGAATACGACCGAAAACTAAAACTCACGATATTACAGGATGAGAAGCAGCAGGTTTCCGAACAGCAGGGAGACGACCACCCCGACAAAGATCGGGAGCGCAAGCGGCATCGCATTCCTGTAGACCGGGAATCTTCTTGCAATCTTCCTTCTCCTCATCTCAATTATCGTCTTGCCTGTGACCAACCTGTCAAAACCCTTTATCCTCTTTTTCATGGCCGCTATCTCCTTCGCGCTCATGAGATTCAATGCTATCATGTCGCCTTCCTCAAACTCGCTCGCAGGAATGTTCTCCACCATAGAGTCTGTTATCGGCTTCTCGAATGTCATGGTCACGATCGAACTAAGCATCACAACTATTACTATGATCAAGCCGATTGCGCTCGCTGCTGTGCCGAAGGCAAGGAACAGGAGGAATGCAAGATACGCTGCTGCGATGATCGCCCCCTTCATGATGTCGCTCCTCTTCACGTAGCTCCACAGGCCCTTCTTAGCAGCCGAACTTGCCAATGGAAGATAGTAAAGAGGTATCATCGCGAGGGCCACAACGCCCGTTGCGATGAAGACCGATATTATGAATGGAAGGTTGAACTGGAAACTGCTTGAGAGATACGGAATTGGCTGTATCGGAAGGATCAGCGAAATCGCCGCGAACTCTATCACGTCTGCTCCGCCAAGCTGGCCTGCCCTGTAGACAAGGTAGCCCAGGGCGCCTATCACTATCGCGATTGCTGCGCTGACCATTATGGTAGTGACATCAAGGTAGAAGATGGTGAAAACGGTGCCCAGACCGAGGGTGGCATATGCGAAAACGCTCGGGACATTCCTCCTGTTGAACAGGTCGAAGAGCATGTACACTAACGCAATTACTATTACGGAAGCGATCCTCACAGTGAAAAATGTGTCCATTGCTCAGTTATCGGAGGCGCAGTTTAAAAAAGTTCCACTTTCACTTGTCGCGCTTGTACAATGCATGAACCGCATCAACGAACAAATCTCTGTACTCATTATTTGGCAGGTCGCTCCAGTACTTTTCAATCAGAGCATCTGCCCTTTGGCCTCTCTGCTCTACCAGCAACTTTGCATGTTCAAGCCCTTTGTACTTCAGCACCATACTCTCTATGAAAAGTATCTCCTCTTCGCTCTTCTCCTGCCTTTTCTTCCTGTATATCGCGTCCAGCCTGTCCTTCTCTTTCTGCGATGCGCTCTTATATGCATGCAGAACTGGGAGCGTGAGTTTTCCTTCAAATAGATCTCCCAGTCTCTTCTTCCCGAAATGCTTCTCGTCCGCTGTCATGTCAAGAATATCATCTACAATCTGGAAAGCAATTCCAGCCTGCGTTCCTATCTCCTTCAGCATCTGGAGCGTCTTCGCATCGCCATGGCCTGCTGCGATCGCTCCGAGCTGCATTGGCCCGAATATCGTATAGAAGCATGTCTTGCTGTCCACTATCCTGTAATATTGCTCTTCGCTTGCCTGCTTGAGGTCCTTCGTGTCATGGATGAAGTGGTTGTCTATATACTGCCCCTCTACTGTGTATTCCATCATCTCATAAAACTTGTCGTAAAGCTGGCTTCCCTTTTCACCGTTCGCGATCGCATAGTCCTTTAGGATCTTCCACATTGCTATGTGCCCCGTGTCAGATGCGTTAAGCGCATGCACTGCCCCATAAAGCTTCTGCGCCGCAGGAAGCCCCCTCCTCAGTTCTGAATCGTCCATTATGTCGTCCTGCATTAGTATCCAATCTTCAGAAAGCTGCTGTGCTGCAGCTGGAAGATAGAGTTCTTCTGGCTTTGCCCCATACAGCAGCCCGGTCAGCATCAGGAGGCCTGGCCTGGCGTACTTGCCCTGCCTGTCTATATAATCGCACATAATCTTATAGTGGGCGAGAGGCTCCTTCAGCGCAACGTACTTGTGTATCGTGCTGTGTATATTCTTCCTGTGCACCTCTATGAACTCCTTGAAAGTCATCTTCTTCGTTGCTTTCGTTTGTTTCTGCATAATCATCCCATAAGGTCGCATAGAGTATGAAAATCATGGTATTTAAATGTTGGGAGGGACTTCGACCACACCCAAACTCTCTCAGAAAGAATCTAGGGATGTATGTGTTGTTGGAGGCAGGTTCTTCTACCGGCTTTTGCCAGGGTCGCGCAATTTCAATAGGCTGTGCGCGGTCATGAGGCGTAATACCGCTTCGATTCCGGTTCCCCGCGCCTTATCGGAATCCTGAAATCCTTCGCAGACTCCCCGAAGCTCCCATCGGCAGGTCCGCTGTCGTACTTTATTCTATAAAGATCCAGCAGCTTCCTACTCACCCCCTCATCGGATTTGCGGAGGAGCTCCCTCATGCCTTCGGAGCACGAATATCCCCTTTTCTCCGAAGGCAGGTCCTCGAACCTCGAGAACAAGGTCCTCAGGAGCCTGAGGTTTTCCTCGTCTCCCTTCCTGTGCTCGTACGTCTCAAGAGCCCTGCTGACCAGTTCCGGCTTGGTCTTCATCATCTTTTTTATCAGGAAGCCGACAACCTCAGTCGCATCCTGCCTTTCGGAACTGAGAAGCCTTTCGGTCAGGTTCATGAACTGCAGGTAGGCTTTGTGTTCCTCCCAATTTGCAAATACGCAGTATTTCCCCGCCATTTACACCATCTCGTCTAAGCTCTCTCTGGCTGACGAGATATTTAACGGAGAGCGCAGGTTTGACATCTGTCAAATTAGTTTTGGGGCGCAGCGCAGGCTTAAAGGTGGTAAAAACAGTGAATTACCCCACGGCAAGCCGTGGGGCATCTGAGTCGCAACTCAGCGCATCTTGAATAGTTTGAGTTGTTTGTAGGAAAACTTTTCCTCTTTTGAACCTTGACGTTGTATGTATCTTCTGATGA
>JAJYDY010000036.1 GCA_021790455.1 Microcaldota archaeon
AGTATATCATATCCGCGCCTTGCTCCTGCTATCCTTTTCCTCGTCACTATGAGGTTCATCCTTGTAGGGCTTATCTTCTCCTTCATTTCACCGCCTTCCTGTATTTCTTTATGAAGTCCCTGCTTATCCTCGTCATCTCGCTCTCCGGAAGAGCCGACAGGAGCTCCCATCCTATGTCAAGCGTCTCCTCTATGGTCCTCCTCTCGTCGAATTTCTGCGCTATGAAGTTCTTCTCGAAAGAGTCGCCGAAGGAGAGGTATAGCTTGTCCAGGTCGCTGAGCGCCTCCATTCCGACGATGGTGCTAAGGCTCCTCGCCTCCTGCGACTTGGCATATGCACCATAAAGCTGGTCAGATACACCCCTGTGGTCCTCCCTCGTCTTTCCTGCGCCTATCCCCTGGTTCATCAGCCTGGAGAGCGAGCCGAGCGGGTTTATCGAAGGATAGATTCCCTTGTTCTGCAGGTCCCTGCTAAGGAATATCTGCCCCTCTGTGACATATCCTGTGAGGTCAGGCACTGGGTGCGTGACATCATCTCCAGGCATGGAGACTATGTTGAGCTGCGTTATGCTGCCCTTCTTGTTCTTAAGTATGCCTGCTCTTTCGTAAACGCTTGCGAAGTCTGTGTACATGTAGCCGGGATATCCCCTTCTTCCGGGAACCTCGTCCCTGGAGCTGGAGAGCTCCCTGAGCGCCTCAGCGTAGTTCGTCATGTCGTTGAGTATCACAAGCACGTGCATACTCTTCTCGAACGCGAGATATTCCGCTGTTGTAAGCGCTAATCTTGGGGTGAGTATCCTCTCTATGCTCGGGCTGTCTGCGAGGTTCATGAAGGTGACGCTCCTGGAGAGCGAGCCAGCTGTCCTGAACTCCTCTATAAAATAGTTCGCGTCGTCGTATGTTATCCCTATCCCTGCGAAGACCACCGCGAACTCCTCGCTGCTCTTTCCCTTGACCTGCGCCTGCTTCGCGATCTGCGCAGCGAGCGCGTTGTGCTGCAGCCCCGCACCTGAGAAGATAGGGAGCTTCTGCCCCCTCACAAGCGTTATCAGCCCGTCTATAGCTGAGATTCCGGTCTCTATGAAGTCTGTAGGCACAGCCCTTGCGGTGGGATTCATTGGTGAGCCGTTCACATCAAGCTTGGTCTCAGGTATAACCTCAGCCTTTATGTCGATCGGCCTTCCTTCGCCATCGAACACCCTGCCGAGCATATCCTCCGTCACCCCGAACTCGAACGTCTCTCCTAGGAAAGTGACGCTGTTGTCCCTGAGGTTAAGGCCGTCAGTCTGCCCGAATACCTGCACTATCGCATAGGTGTCGCTGGTTTCGAGCACCTGTCCGAGTCTCTCCTCGCCATTCTGGAGGTTTATCCTTACCAATTCGTTGTATGCCGCCCTCCTCACGTTCTTGACCACCATGAGCGGCCCTGAGATGCTCTCCAATGTCCTATATTCTATTCCAAACCTCATTCTACAACCTCTTTTTTCTCGTGCGCCGCTTCCCGTTCCAGCGCAGCGAACTCCTTGTCTATCGATTCGATCAGCGCCTTCGCCTTGGCATCTGTCTCCTTCTCCGGCCACTCCTTCATCCTTGATATCTCCGACCTGCACACCATAGCTGTCATCTTCGAGGTCGCAAAGCCTGCCCTCTGCGCTGCGGTCGCCCTCTTCGCGAAGTGAAGTATCACCTCCAGCATCTTCCCCTGCTTGTGCATGCTTGTGTACTGGTCTATCTGGTCGAATGCACTTTGCCTGAGGAAGTCCTCCCTTATTATTTTTCCTATCTCTAGCGTTATCTTCTCCTGCTCTGGAAGAGCCTCTATTCCCACAAGCTGTACTATGTCCTTCAGTTCAGATTCGCGCTGCAGCACCCGCATCGCCTCCCCCCTCTGCTCTACGAAGTGCTCGCCAAGGTTCTTGTTGTACCATTGCGTCAATTGCTTAAGGTAAAGGGAATAGCTGTCCAGCCAGTTTATAGCTGGGAAGTGCCTCGCGTTTGCAAGCGATGCATCCAGCGCCCAGAACGTCTTTGTCACGCGGAGTGTGCTCTGGGAGACTGGCTCTGATATGTCACCGCCAGGCGGTGACACCGCGCCTATGACTGTTATCGCACCGTGCTTCTTGCTGAGCGTCTCGACCCTCCCGGACCGCTCATAGAACTCCGCAAGCCTCTTCGGGAGATATGCCGGATATCCTTCCTCTCCCGGCATCTCCTCAAGACGCGCGGATATCTCCCGCATGGCTTCTGCCCATCTTGAAGTTGAATCCGCCATGAGCGCAACGCTGTATCCCATATCGCGGAAGTACTCTGCTATTGTTATGCCGGTGTAGATGCTCGCCTCTCGCGCAGCGACAGGCATGTTGCTGGTGTTCGCTATTATTATCGTCCTCTCCATCAGCGACTTGCCACTCTTTGGATCTTTTAGCTGCGGGAACTCGACAAGGAGTTCGCTGACCTCATTCCCCCGCTCTCCGGTGGCGGTGAAAATTATGATGTCTGCATCAGACCATTTTGCCAGCTGGTGCTGCACGACCGTCTTCCCGCTGCCGAACGGCCCAGGTATCGCAGCGGTTCCGCCCTTTGCAACTGGGAAGAACGTATCTATGACGCGTTGTCCTGTTACAAGCGGCTCGCTCGACCCTCCCTTCATCCTATACGGCGATGCCCTTCTCACAACCCTTTCCTGCATCATGCTCAGCTTTATGCTTTTTTCGCCGCTCTTAACAGTTGCGACAGTCTTATCCACTGTGAAGTTACCGCTCTTTATCGATGATATGCTCCCGGATACGCCGCTAGGCACAAGTATGTAGTGCTTGAGCAGGTCTGTTTCCTGGACATAGCCGATTATGTCTCCTTCTGATACCTTTGCACCGGTCTTCACGAGAGGGACGAATTTCCATTTCTTGTTTGTGTTGATGCGGTGGGCTGTCACTCCCCTTGCTATGAAGTTCCCTCTCTGCTCCCTTATCACGTCGAGGGGCCTCTGGATACCGTCGTATATCGCACCAAGAAGTCCAGGTGCAAGCACAACGGAAAGCGCGCGGCCGGTTGATGTTACGCTCTCGCCAGGCCGCAGGCCAGACGTGTCCTCATAGACCTGGATTATGGCACGCTCTCCCTTAAGCTGTATTATCTCTCCGATGAGCTTCAGCCTTCCCACCTTGACCAGGTCATACATGCTTGCGCCGAGCATGTCCTTTGCGATTACAAGAGGACCTGATATTTTTTCTATGAAACCCAAATCACCACCACGATTTATCCGATGCTTCCGTATATGTCTATCCCGACGGCACGCAGCACGAGCCTCCTGAGTATGTCAGCGACGACCTCCTTCTCCTTGTAGCCTGGGACTTCCACCACTAGTGGCATGAGGCTGGTGTCGATTATCTCGCGCAACTTCCTGTCAGTTATAGCTGCTGATGTCCTTTCGTTTATTATTATCAACCCAATCTCCTTGTTATCCAACAATCTGCGGAATGCGGACTCGGCCTCGCTGTCATCCTCTATGATGATGGACTCCTTTATCCCTACAAGGTCGAACCCCTTGACAAGGAGGTTCCTGCCGATGACGCCTATCTTGTACTCTACTCCGCTTTCCATACCATCATCCCTAGTATCTCGCTCTTCTCGAGCCCATATCTGAGTCCGTTTATCGCGATTCTTAGCGTGAAAACCTCTATCTCCTTGAGGTAGAAGTAGGTCATGATAGATCCGAAAGAGAGGGTTGAGCTGGACAGCAGCTCGGCTCCAGTGTTGAATATCTGGTTCCTCATTGCAATCTCGAATGTGAGCAGCTGCTTGCTGTCAGTAGTCTTGTAGAACTCTAGTGCCTTAGCGAGGTCGAACACCTTTATCGCCCTTACAAGTGAATCAAGGTCCTTCGATCCGTTGTAGATGGATTCGAGCTCTCCGATACTCATGCTCCCATACGCGACTATGTTCTGCGCTATGCTCTGGAAGCCTGCGCCGTAGTGCTTCGCCCTTATAAGGAGAAGGATGTTCTTCATGTCGAGGTCCATCCTCAGCACGCGTGCTGACTCCGGGCTTATCACTGAGAGCTCCTTTATCACCTGGCCCATCACTGCGTAATAAGACCTGTCGATAGCCATCTCGGTCTCCACGATGCTGCCTGTCTTCCTGTACACCTGGAGCGCATTTGATAGCATCACCCTGTAGGGGGAGTTTATCAGCATCCTTTCTAGGAGCTCTTCAACGCTCTGCGAACCCATGAACTCCCTGACCGTTTTCGCGTCGTAAACTCCAGCATCTATGATGGAGCTAGACACGTCATCGAATCTCATCCCTCTCGCCTTCGCTTCTATGGCGAGCTTGACGTTAGAAATGTCCCATCTGCCAACTATGTCCCTTATAAGCGGCTTCTGCCAGCGGGGAGTGAGCTCCACAAGCTTGACTACGTTCTTGGCGAGGTTCCTGCTGAGAGCGAAGTCTATCTGCGCCCTCTTGACCTTCATGCCGCCAAATGCCTCGATGTCCTCCTTATATTCTGTGGACATAAGGAGGGAGAGCATGCTTGATGCATCGCGCGTGTTGATCAGGTCCTGAATCATGCCCTTCTGAAGCAGCCTTGACTGCATAGCCTTTACGCGTGCGTTAGCGTAGCCGTACGTCGTTGCCGCCTTCAATCCCTGGAATGCCATCTATCTCATCTCTTTTTCTTCTTCTTTCCTCTTTTTGGAGCGGCCTTCTTTTTCTTCTCTGCCTTTTCCTCCAATTTCTTTTCTACGTCCTTTTCCGCCTTCTTTTCCTCCTTTTCCATTTTCTTTTCGAGTGCGATATTCCCCCCGAACAGCTCATTGACCAGCGCCGTCCTTATGCTGTCAATGTTCCTCTTGACGATAGCATCAGGCGCGATGTTCACCGACACGCTGCCATCAGCGGTCTCGAGCCTTACTCCCTGTTTTGCAGCCTCTGTCTTTATCCTGCTGCCCTTTAAGAGCCTTAGATATTTCTGCTCGCTGCGGATTACGAAATCCTTCTTGTCCATGAGCGTTGACTTTTCGAGAGCGCTAACAGCCCCATCAACTATTTCCCCATAGCTCTTCGATATTTCTGAGGTTATCGTCCTTATAACTGGATTTATATTCGCCGCTATCGCCTCCTCCTGCGCGCTGAGGAGCGCATTATGCCTGTCTATCTTGAACTCTGCCTCATGCTCAACAATGAAAACGTTTGCCCAGTGCCTCGCAGCCGCACTTGCCTTCTCATGTATTTTTTTCGCCTGGGCGCTAGCATCCCTTAAGATATCGTCGCTCTCCTTCCTTCCTGAATCCTCGATAGCATTCGCTTTCTCTTCTGCTTCCTTCAGGATCTGTTCCCTAATCTGCTGGAGAGGCATTTCTGCACCTCTATATGATTCCGCTGAAGATGAGTATCAGGATCGCCACGACGAATCCGAATATAAGTATTGTCTCAGGAATGACTAGGAAAAGCAGCGCCCTTCCCATCTCGCCAGGCTTCTCCGCTATGAGGCCTATCCCAGCGCTTCCGATTCCGGCCTGCGCCATTCCAGTTCCGATTGCACCCCCTGCAAGCGCGATTCCTGCGCCTATTGCGGCAAGAGCCGCTTCCAATGTTATTGCCATTTTTTCACCAGATAAATTATGATTTTTGCAAGCATACTTATTCGATGTACTTCTTTTTAAATGCGAATGGTTTGAACTTTACCCCTCCTCCCTCATAGAATTTTGAGAAGAATTCAACGAAGTTGAGCCTTGCACCTTGCACTATGCCCTCAAAGATGGCGAGCAGCATGTTGAAGAGGTGTAGCGCGATGAACACGAGCAGGAGCCCTACGAATGGAAGTATTCCATAAGAGAGTGTGGGGGTGAAGGCGCTGTCGATGAGGAATGCGATGATTATGCTGGCGAGCCCAAATCCCATTATCCTAGTGTAGCTGAGAGGATGTGTTATCAGGTTGGTGAGTTCGGTTGCTTCGATTCCGCTGAGCGCTGCTGCTATCACTAGCATCGTGAGGGCAGCAATGCCGGAGTAAAGCGTCGTTGCGGGATCAAAGCTGTTGAAGAGGAATCCAGACACCGCGATTGCGCCAGTAAAGACCACCCCTATAGAAAACAGCCTTCCGAATGCGAGCTTTGTCTCGTGCTTCTTCAGCTTGTTGACAAATCCGAGGAGGAGACCAAGGACAACCTGCGCCACTCCGAACAGCAGGGTGACAACCAGGACCGTGTTTATGTCCCTCATCCAATCGAAGAGCTGCATCGACTTGAATATCCCGCCTAGCTGAAGGCCGAAGTACTGATTCGAGATTATCCCGAAGAATATGGCGGAGAAGGCTGCTATCTGCCACACCTTTGATGTGTTGTAGACAAGCCCTTCTGGATTCGTGAATGTTGTGAACCATGTTGCGAGCAGGAATGAGACGATTCCATATCCAACGTCGCTGACCATGAGACCGTAGAAGATAGGGAACGAGATTATGAATATCCAAGTAGGGTCTATCTCGTCGCTGCGCGGAGTGGAGAAGAAGTCCATGAGATAGTCGAATGACCTAAGGAACTTCGGTCTATTGTAGAGCGTGGGGGGAAGCTCATCGTCCTGCATCTTCTCCAAGTAGCACCTTCCTGAAGTGAACTTTGTGATTTCTTCGGAAAAATTCTCGTAGTCCCTTGCGGGCAGCCACCCCTCCATGACAAATGTCTTGTCAGTCTTCTTGAATTCCGAAGGAAGGGACGCACGCTCAACCTCAACCTCAAGCATCTCCTTGAACGCGAGAATCTCATCACGCTTTTCCTCAGCAATAGAGGCTAACTTTTTCTTGAGCTCCTCAGACGCGTTCTCATCGAGCTTCATCTTTTTCTTCGCCCTGCTGATTGCATCATGTGGAGTGCCCGAAAGACCCTTTGCGGCAAGGTCCAGCTCGTTTATGCTATGGCCTGCAAGTACATCATCGATATCCTCGCTCTTTTTGTGCGCTGTGAAGAACAGGCGGGAGTTCTTTCCAATCTCCTTCGTTATGATCTCAATGTTCTTCCTGCCTTCGAGGGACCTGCTTATAAACTCAGCCTCCTTCCCCACTACTGTGAATGCGCTGAACGAGAGGGTATTGCTCTTGAGGTGTGAGAAGTCAACACCCGTGTTCTCGAACATTGTTGCGATTGCAATGACATGGTCCAGCGCCTTTCTCTCCTCATCAAGGTCCCTGAGCCTCCCATTAGCTTCGAATATCGCGTCTATGTATCTTGAGGACTCAACTCTCTTGATCAGCCGGTCGGCAGGCAGTCTCCTCATCTTCTTTATCGTGTATTTTCCCTTTCTTGCGGGAAGAAGGGCAGCAGCACCGTTGACCTTAGCAAGCAGGTCTGAAAGAACCACCAGCCTATTGGGAGGAAGATCCCCCTCAAGAGGGAGCAAGCTCTGCCTAATGTCTATCACCCCCTTCTCATGGAGGAACTTTATCACGCTGTCGCGGTCCTGGTAGTAGAGCAGCAGCCTTACCTTCTGCATCTTAGCAGTGCTCAACACCATCTCTCATGCACCAAGAATTGAATTCAACGAATCCTTCACAACCCTCTTCGCCTTCGCCTTGGAAAGCCTCTGCCTCTTTATCTTCTCGGCCATCTTCGCTATCTCCTTCCCCTCGAGCGTCCTCTTCTGCGATGCGATGTTCATGACGCGCTTCTGCTCCGCCTCCATCGATGCCTTTGACTCTATCTCAGCTCCGTTGACAAGCACCTGCGCGCGTGCACGGGCGTTTTCGATGTGCCTTTCCTTGAGTTTCTCTGCCTTCTCAACGATGTCCTTCGCCTCGGCTTCGGCCATCTGCACTTCCTCAATTGACTTGAGACTTTTTGCCATCCAAGCACCCAAAGAGACTAACGAAAAATAGTTATAAAAGGCTTGCAGAATATTGTATAACAATGCAATTTGTGAAGACGCTTCATCAGGTTAGAAAGAACGATGCCCGGCAGGCGGGAGGCAAGGGCGCATCTCTTGGAGAGATGCTGAATGCAGGCCTACCAGTTCCGGACGGGTTTGTTATCACCTCATCAGCGTTCGAAAGATTCCTCAAAGAGACGGGAATAGGCTCCAGGATAAAAAAGCGCTTGTCAATGTTGGACCACGAAGATGCAACCAGCATGAACGAAGCATCCAAGGAAATAATGTCGAGCATAATCAAAGGAACAATTCCATATGCTATGAAGGAGGAAATACTATTCAGCTTCAAAGCTCTTGGGGTAAAATACACCGCAGTAAGGTCGAGTGCCACGGCAGAAGACAGTGCAAGTTCATCCTGGGCTGGCCAGCTTGATACTTACCTATAGCAATCCAATAAAATAATCTTACTATTCCAGTATTATGTCTTTGTCAGAAAGATTGATACTCTTTTCCTTACAGTTCTATAATCGCGATCAGTTAT
>JAJYDY010000004.1 GCA_021790455.1 Microcaldota archaeon
CCCGCCGCAGTTTCTGCATATTAATTTAAGTTTTAGTAATTTGCAAAGCTCACGCAAGACGCAGAAAACAAAAAGAAAAAGGAAAAATCAAAACAACGGGTCCCTTACATTCCTGCCCACATAGCTCCCAGATACGATAGTATGAATCCTACTAACGCATATGTGAACCATGCCGTACCTCCAGTCAAGATCAGAAGGGCTATTCCGCCCAGCATGATGAAACGCCACCATATGTTCATCATGCTCTTATCGGACATCCTTCCCATCATCGCTCCCAGACTCATGAAGAATAGGGAGATCGAGCCTATGACTGCCAACGCTAGCACCAACGGGCCGAAGAACTGCGCCGTAGACACCCACGGTGTCAATGCGCCTCCTGCAGCTCCGTAGTACCACGTGAAGACTACGTAGAGGTAGACTAGAGATCCTAGGAACGCTAGGATTCCTCCTGCCATTGCCGCTGACGATTTCTTGGTCGCCATTTTTATCACTGATAGAAACAGGTATGGGAAGCTTTTTAAATCTATCCTTAAAGTTCGTAGCTTTAGGGCATCAAGTTTGACAATCAACGAAGTTATTGCTTTTCAGTGGCTTCAGGCACCCTTCCGCTCTTGAACAGGTTCGCGAAAAGTCCGTCGTAGAATGGGATTACGTTGGAAGATGAGAAGGTCTTGAGCCCATCACTGTTCCTTATATACCGCTCAGGCTTCCCGCTCTTTATTATCTCGATGATCTTCTGGGCAAGCCTCGATTCCATTTCAACCACGCACATGTTCTTTACCTCCTTCGGGATAGGGGAATCCTCCGGCAGAACTGCAGGCACGCCAAGCGCCAGAGCCTTGAGAGTTATCGCGCTCAGGCCCTCCCTCTCAGACACCATGAGCAGCACCGACGAGCTTGCCAGCTGTTTCCACATCTCCTTCTCCTCAGGATAGAACTGCCTCATGGTGACCACGTTCTCAAGGTGCAGTTCCTTTATCTGCCTCCTCAAAGAGTCAGCCTCGGGGCCGTCCCCTATAAGCATCGCCTCTGTCTTTGGGAGCTTCGCATGCACGTCCTTCACGACCTTCAGCCAGAGGTCAAGCCTCTTCTCCTTGACAAATCTTCCCGAGAAAAATATCCTCGGCCTCCTCTTCGCGGATTTCCTTGCCTTCTTGAGCTCCCCCATCTCAAGGTTCGGGTTGAAGAAATATATCCTCTCGTCGTTTATCCCCTCTGCGCTTAGCCTCCCTGCCGTAACCGAGGAGTTCGCTATGTAGGCCTGCGCGCTGCCGAGGAAGTATGCCGCATACTTGTAGGCCAGCTCTCCCAGGAACTTGTTCTTGAGGTACTCGCTCCAGTATTTCCTCTCCCAGATCTCAGCGACGTCGAGTATCAGCTTGCAGCGCCGCAACTTGCAGTAAATCTTCAGGACTGGGATGTGAAGGACGGGGAACATGTTCGCCTCTATTACGTCGAACTTGTGGGGAAAGATCCTTATCATGCTGAGCGTGAACATTATCGATGTCCTTATCGACCTCCTCCCATGCCTGTAGAACGTGCTCAAATCTGTTTTTGTAAGCGTGTGGTAGTGGATGTTGTCCTTTACGAAGTCCTTCCCCATTCCCGGCCAGCGCATGGAGAAGAAGTGCACCTCGTTCCTCCTGTCCTTCGCGAGCTCTACAGCCTCGACCATTTCTGTGTATTCGATGCCTCCCTTGTTGCCGATATAGGCAGCATCGGAAATAAAAGCAATCTTCATTGGATCAACAGGGCATGAGAATTAGTTTTAAATAGGCGCACTGGGAATTTAAAGATATTGTATTGGTGTGCTGTTGAACATAAACCTTGGAGAGGGAGTAGACGTTAACGCGCAGACCCTGATGACGGGAAGGGGATGCGTGATAGGGCAGAGCGGGTCAGGGAAGTCCTATCTGGTGGGGGTGATAGTCGAGGAACTTAGCAGGGCAAGGCTCCCATTCATGATAGTCGACACAGAGGGAGAGTACAGGTCTCTCAAGAGCGCGTTCAACATCCTGTGGGTGGGCAACGAGAAGGATGCAGATGTAAGGATGGACGTAGACCTGAAGAAGCTGTTCGCGGAGAGCATAGAGAACAACCTTCCGATAATATTCGACGTTTCAGAGGTCATGGACAAGCAGGCGAGCGTATACTCTGCGCTCTCAGCTCTTTATGAAGTAGAAGAGGAAAAGAAGAGGCCATTCCTCGTGGTAATCGAGGAAGCCGACAAATTCGCGCCTCAGATAGTGCACCCGAGGGCGAACCCGGTCGAGGAGATAAGCGTGCGCGGCAGGAAAAGGGGCATAGGCCTCCTCGTCGCAACGCAGAGGCCGGCCAACGTAAGCAAGAATGTGCTGGCTCAGTGCGGATACGGATTCATAGGGAAGCTAAGCATAGAGAACGACCTGCAGGCTGTGAGCGTTTTGTTCGAGGACAGGAAGAAGCTCAACAGCCTTCCAAGCCTTGCGACAGGAACCTTCATGACATTCGGCCTTCCTTTCAAGAGCGCTGTGGAAGTAAAGAAGAGGCTTGTAGAGCATGTTGGCGGAACTCCCAGGATAGAAGAGGTAAGGGAGCAGAGCGTTAAGGTTGACAGCGTAATCAGGGAGCTAAAGTCGTCGAGGGAAGAATACGAAGGAGGGGCTGCCGAGGAGATTTCACAGAAGGGCACGCCTGCAAGGTTCATAAAGATAGACGCGATAAAAGGGAGCTTCGGCGTTGACAAGGCAACGGAATTCGCAAGCAGGCTAACGAAGAAGAAGTTTGTGGTGTTCGGATCGAGCGTTGAGCGCGTCGACTCGGTCAAGCAGAAGTTCGTGCAGGCCACGCTGTTCAGCCTGAGGGTGCCGAGCGGTTCGAAGACCGAGTTCAGCGAGTACTACGCGATCGTGAAGGGGAACGAGCTGATCGACTTCAGGAAGAAGCTTAAGTTCACGAAGGCGCACATAGAGAAGCCTGCGAAGATGAGCCCTGACGACGTTGCAGTTGCAACGCTGCTCGCGAGGAAGGGGAAGGCAAACTTCGATTTCCTGATCAAGAGGTCTGGGCTGAAGGAGGAGAGGCTTATGGGGGCGCTATCGCATCTCAAGAGGGTGAAGATAGTGAGCGAGGAGAAGGGCGCGTATTCAATTAAGGACTACAGAAAGTCGCTCCTCAAGGAGATGCCACAGACCGAGAAGCTGAGGGTAGACCAGGGAACCGTGATGAACTTCGATGCAAAGATGCCGAAGACCGCAGCAGAGCTAATATCCAACCTGCTACCAGGTACGCAGGTGATGAGCGCTACAGACGTATTCATACCGATAAATGAGATAACCCTAAGGCAGGACAACAGGGTCAGGCTCTTCCTTCTCGACGGACTCTACGGGGACAGGCTGCAGTCCTGATTTCGTCAATTGTATACACCAATGGCACCCGCACGAAGGGTATTTAAACCTTATTAACCCAGTTTGGATTGTGAATACAATGGGACAGGACAACTAAAATAAAACTCGATAGTTTATCATTTGTCGTTAATGTAATTTATAATTTTATATCTCTTCCTCTTCATCAAGTTCTCCATATTTTTTATTGAAATCTGTAGTGTATAATGGTTTGCTCATTTTTATATTGTATCTTGAAATAAGAGAAGAATTTTGTTGTGAGTAGTAATTATCAAATCTTCTATAACAGAATCTGCCTAATATTATGTCAGATACGGTAAGCACTTCTATTTCAATGCCTTTTACATTTTTACGCAGAAAATTTTCGTACTCACCGAGTTCACCTCCAGAGTAGATTGGGAAAGCTAATAAAACGCCATTTGGTGTACCAATATCAGCTGATAAAATATATTTATTAGTTAAGAATTTACTGTCTTCTATTATATCCAGCATTAAGTTTTTCTTTGTCGTATTATATTCAGATTGATTTACTACGTTTAATATTGCAATTCCGATGTAGCGTATAAGCAATTTTTGCATATTTATAGTTATTCGCTCTATAATTTTTCTTTCGACTAACTTAGTATAGGCGTAGAGCGAAGCGCCATGATCTAATTTGTACTTTTTATCTATTAAAGAAAACTTCTGGCTGCTGTTATTACATAATTCAGCTAGGACGTGAAGTTCTCTGGCTGTCGCTTTAATATCTTCACTTTTTTTCTTAAAATTAGTTTCAATTAATCTTATAAATTCCTCCCTTGTAGGTACAAATCCATAATGCACATTGAATGGTGTTATTAACCATTCCGAACTATATTTTGCTAATTCGGTTTTACTTCTTAGGTCATAAATAAGATCTCCGGCTTTATCATTAGTTTTTGCTAAGAAGCAGATTAATAAATCATATTTGCCAGTTGTGCTAAATGCTAATTGAATCCCTGGTTCATTTAGTAAAGAGTTCTTTATCTCTTCAGATGATGGTTTCTCCTTTTTAAATTTTATAAATGCTAAATAACTCAAAAATCCAAGTTTTTCTGTATTTACTTCTGGAAGATAAATTATACCATATTCTTTTTCAATCTTTTTTCTCAGCTTATAAGCAGCATCAGCTGTCTTTGTTAAATTATACTTATTAATTAAAATAGAATTTTTTATTTTCGCATTCATACTCAGAATAGTAAGCAACTTGTTTCTCTCATCTAAACTATGTGCTACATCTTCACTAGCACGTTCTTCATTAGGAAGTTCAACTTTGCCTCCTGAAGAAATTATTATAGCAGCTGCAGCAGAAATATCATTTGATTTTTTAATCCTTTTTGCTAAGAAACTACCATCTTCAAGTATAGTTCCGAGGTATTCTGATTTTATTATTGGACGTTTTCTTGCACGATCCCATATAGCAGTTTCCTTATAAAGATAATATCTGCCATTAATCTGTTTTAGGGAGATGCGGAACGGTAATTTGTTCTTCAACATTTCTAAAGTTTCTCCTATCTTCTCTGGCACCCTTTGCATACTTTATTTATAACGTAATAGATATATAAAACTTACTATAAATCTAGGATTATATAACGTTATATATATCTATTTTATACGAAATTCTATTACTATTTTACATTCTCCGCTATTGAAATAGCCTAAGGAGTTGCTAGCGCATATATACTCCAAAGTTCATAATAATATACAGGGCGGTGCGGGTTGGAAGACAACAATGCAGTGGGTGAAGAAAGTGCTTCTCCAGACTGTCAGGATTCTAGTTCTGCACGTCTGTGGCGCGTAGCCTCTAATGCGTCAGAAGAAAGTCACCCCAAAGGAAGCACCATGAAGTACAAGGTTTACCTTGTATTCTTCTTCACCTCTGCATCGCCCCTCCCTACACCTCAATAATGATTTTATGAGCGACAGAATGGAACTGTTTCTCCAGCGACTCTCCATAGCGACGCTGGTCTCCATTTTCATCTACTTCGCTCTTATCCTTTGATGTGATATTCATGAAATGCCCGAGATGCAGCAAGTGCCTGCGGCGAAGCGCTGCAGACGGGACTGTGCGGATGGTCTGCCTCGGTTGCGATTATGGCGTGGGTGAGAAGAATGAGAACAAGGAATGGAAACAAGAAACGTGGAGTACTCCATCGGTTCTACCTTATTGAACCGAAGGAGAACGCAGACCTCGACAAACTTGCTGATGGTTTGATCAGCCTTAAGCCTGTCGAAGAGGTGCTTATTGCAGATGGGAACTACGGCCTTGTCGTGAAGGTGCGTTTCCAGATTGGAAAAGAGCCATCCAATGTAGTGGACTTTATAACGAGGAAGATAGGCAGCAGGTTCGGCACCCTGGACAGCTATTATCAATACAGGAAATAGGAAAAGCTACGCTGCTTTTACGTGGTTATTTGCAGCGTTTTACTTTTATATGTTCGCTTTCGCGTAATCCATCAGCCTTCTTACAAGCTCCTGCTTGGACATGGCGCTCCTGTATTCCTCATCCCTTGCCATGTGGGTCTGCTCCTCATCGTCGTACTCCAGAAGATTCTCGTCCGCCATCATCTCCGCGCGCTCGTCCGGAAGCGATACAAGATCATCGAAGATCTCCTCCGGAAGCTCCATCTGCATGGCCATGAACTCCATGCTTGCGCTCTTCGGCGGCTCCCTGTTCTTTCGCTGCGTGTACAGCGCCTTCAGAATTTTCTCCGTAGCCTTTCGATATAGGATGGATGCAGTGATGTACTCCTTCGCGTCCCCGTACTTCTTAGCCAACTCGAAGTCCTGCGCTGCCCTTTTCACCAAGTCCACACCTCTTCTTATTCTTCTCATCTTTCCACCCGATTAGAAGTAGCAAAACCATGTTTAAATACTTTCTCACCCTATTTTGTATTTGACTAACACGCGTTAAGATTTTGTCTAATTGCGTCGTTGCCATTAGTGATCCCATGCAAGAGACAACGATGAGCAAGTTCCTCAACGACCTCGTCCCGATAGCAACGAGCGCGGTCAGTGAGGAGGAGATTTCAAGGCGTTTCACCGATTCTGTTTCCAGGAACTTCGGCATAGATGGCGTTTCCATACTCGATTTGAGGAGCGACAGAGGGACGGCCATAGACGGGTATCTAAAAAACACGAAAAAAACGTTCGTGGACAACCAGCTCAGCGACTACTCCGCGTTCCCTGAGCTCATAGACTACAGGAACAAGGGTTTCAAGAGCTATGCTGCGATGCCCCTCCTCGCCGATGGGAAGGTAATGTCCATGCTCGAGATGGTCTCGCGCAGCGAGAACAAGTTCAGCGACGACCTGCTCGGCGACGTTGCTGTAGGCGCTTCCTTCATCAGCTTCGTACTGATGTACAAGGGTGAGCTGAGCAGGAGCATACGCCTCGCCACATATTTCGACGCAGCATTCAACACCACCTTCCCGCAACTCATAGTGGCAGAGGACGGGACGATAATAAAATACAACAAGGCTGCGATAAAGCAGTTCGACCTCAGCACACCTGAGGGAAGGCCGTTCAGCAAGATAATCAAGCTCGATTTCGATTCCATACTAAGGCTGACAAAGGGGAGCACGGCAAACATACTGATAGACACCACCGCAGGAAGGGAGCGTGTCTTCGCAATCGCTGCGAGCAAGATAAACGACAAGCTGGTGCACGTGGCAGCCAATGACATAACCGATGCTTTCACCTACTCCTCCCTCTCCGGGCTCCTCAACAGAAACAGGGACGTCTGCGTCATGTTCCTTGGAGGCAGCTTCGCTGTTAACAACATGTCGCAGAACGTTGAGCAGATGTTCGGATACACCAGGGCTGGCCTTTCTAACTCTAATTTCCTGAACCTGATGGCGGAGCAGGAGCGCATTGGATTTGAGAAAAGCCTTTCGCAGCTGAAGGAGGACGAAATAGCGAGCGGCGCGGTTACGCTCGTCTTCCCCGAGTTCGGGCAAAGATACGTTCACTATGCTGCGAAGAGGCACAACAGCGGCTACGCAGTAATGCTTGTCAATGCGAATGTGGAGAAGAGCCTGGGCGATGCGCAGAGGGACCTAGACGATTTCATAACCAGCACATCGGACATAGTCTTCGCGGTCGACAACCTCGGCTACATACGCGAGTGCAACCTTCCTGCCGAGATAGTCCTCGGATACAAGCGGGAGGAGCTTCTCGGTAAGGAGCTGAAGTTCCTCTATGGGGAGCAGGCCATACTCGACAGGGACATAACATATGTGAGGAACGGCGGAAAGATCGACAACTCATTCGTGACGCTCATAGCGAGGGATATGCTGCCTATTCCTGCAACGCATTCGTTGAGGCTGCTCCACACCGCATCAGAGAACGGAGCGGAATACCTCGTCTTCATCAAGGAACTCGGGACGAAGAGAAGGCTGAGCGACCAGGAGGATGCGATAAGGAACCAGACGAACCAGCTCAAGAGGATGAGATCAGAGGGAGAGCTGAAGTCGCAGTTCATCTACAACATCTCCCACGAGCTAAAGACCCCTCTCACGAGCATAATGGGTTATTCGAAGCTCCTCCACGACGGAGAATTCGGCCCGCTTAACGATGACCAGAAAGGATACATACAGACAACCTTGGATGAAGCCAACAGGCTCATGCTGATAATACAGCAGGTCCTGGACGCAGCGAAGCTAGAGGCGCAGCAGCTAAAGCTGGAACTAAAGGAGGTTGACCTCGTCAACATGGCGAACAACCCGAGCATAAAGGCGCTCGAGGAGAGCGCGAGGAACAAGGGCCTCGAATTCAAGTGGGATGTCGCCTGGGACGTCCCTACAGTACAGGCAGACCCGAACAGGCTCATACAGATATTCGTGAACCTCATAGGAAATGCAATAAAGTTCACGCAGAAAGGGAGCATAAGCGTGAAGATTCTAAGGAAGAACAAGAGGAACGTCGAGTGCAGGGTCATAGACACAGGAATAGGAATAGCTGAGGACGACAAGAAGAAGCTCAATTTCAGGCGCAAATTCTATGAGATAAAGAAAGATGCAGAGCTCGTGCAGCAGCCTGGCGCAGGAACAGGGCTGGGGCTTTCGATAACAAAGGAACTTGTAAAACTCCACGAAGGCAAGATAGGATTCGAGTCGAAACTCGGATCTGGAAGCACCTTCTTCTTCACGCTCCCGATAACCCCGAAGGCGAAGAAGAAGACCAGCGATGCAGCCGCTTCAGCATCTGCACCTTGACGCGCAATGCAGCGGCGGTTCTACTCCCGAAAATGCGTCTTGTGGAATTCAGCAATCTGCGGATCAGTGATTATGTGTCTCATCTGCAGCTTCCTCTTCAGCACTATCCCCTCTAGCGTAGTGCACCTGCTCAGCGCGACATAAAGCTGACCGTGCGCGAATGTACCTTCACCTACATCGATGATGACATGGTCAAATGTCTTCCCCTGGCTTTTGTGTATCGTTACCGCCCAAGCAAGCATCAGCGGATATTGCGTGAAGCTCCCGGTGTTCGTCGATACGAGCTTCTTCCTCACGCTGTCATAGGACAGCTTGGATGTTTCCCAAGTATGCGGAGCGACTGATTCGTGCGCCCCGCCTTCCAGCGCCACCACGATGCCGCCATCAATGCCTTCCCCTCCTATTGAAACGATCCTCCCAAGGCTGCCATTCACCCACCTCTTCTTTGAGTCATTGTTCAGCATCATCACCTGCGCCCCCTCTTTAAGGCAGAGAAGATCATCGGCCGGATAGACGCTCCTCTTGAATTTGCCGGTGATCGAAGCGCGATATTCATAGCGTCTTGCAGGTATCTTTTCCAGATAGATATTGTTGATCCGGTCTGCGATACTGTTCGTGGTCGTCAGAGTTATGTACAAATAGGGTGCAGCTGCCGCTCCGCCAGAAGCATCGAACCTCCTATTTATCCTTTCCAAGTCCTCTTCGGATGCCGTATTTTCCCGTATTGCATTGAGCAACTCTATGAATTTCTGGTCGCGTTGCCTGTAATGGCTTTTAAGCTCCACGAATTCCAGCTCCAGTCCATCGAATGCTATGCTATCGAAGAAGTAGGGGCTTTTGTATGGTCCCTCAAATATCTCCCTCTCCCCTTCGGCCACTACCGGTGGCAATTGATAGAGGTCGCCAACGAAGATCATCTGGACGCCGCCAAATCGCTTATCTGGATTCCTCCCATTGAGCCTCATAAATCTGTCCAGGCAGTCAAGAAGATCGGCTCTGACCATCGATATCTCGTCTATCACGATGGCATCGAGGCTCTTGTACATGTTCATCGTGGCGAAAGAAACGTTAGACAGTCTTTCCACCGTTTCCGGGGTTATATCCGGCTTGAACCTGCAGAACGAGTGAATCGTCTGGCCGCCAACATTCAGGGCTGCAACGCCAGTAGGAGCCAGGATCACGATTCTCTTTGACGTGATGGACCTCAGGTAAGCCAGCAGTGTTGACTTTCCGACGCCGGCCCTGCCTGTCAGGAATAGGTTCTTGTTGCTGCCTTCGATTATGGAAAGCGCATTCCGAAACTCCTTGTTCAATTCAATGCCATCAACAGATAGCCGCGGTTGCAGAGCCATAGGTATGTTTTCCCGCAAAACCATAAAACACTTATGTGCTCAGTTGCGGTGCAGCATCTGCTCAGGCATCAGCACGGGTAGGAGCAGGATAGTACGTAAACCCCACACGCATTGTGGATTTTGTTTATGCTCTGGTAGCTGCTGTAGATTGTCGAGTAGTTGAGCCCTCCGAAGACTCCCGCTGGCACTGAGCTGACTATCTGGTGCCTTGTGAGGTTCATTGTCACAGCAAGCGCAGGGCCTCCTGTGATGGATGGAGTGTGCGAATAAGTGCTGTATGTGGCAAGCCACACCGGTGCGGATGTGTTCTTGAGGGTGTAATTCAGGTCGTACGGGACAATCTTCGTTATGTTCGGGAACGAGTTCGTCGCGTTGGGCTGGTGGCCGTACTTTGTCACGTATGTGAAATTGTAAAGAGTTGAGTTGCAGCTGCTTGCAGCGTTCTCGTAGACTTTCGTGTAGTTCGCCATTAGCCCATAGTAGACATCGGTCTTGAGAAGGGTCTGCGCTGCTGAATAGTTGCCGCTAGTGCTGATGGTGGTGCTGCCAGCTGTCGTAGTGCCTGTGGTGCTGGTTGTTGTGGCGCTGGTTGTTGACGTTGTCGCATTTGCCTGCGAAGAGGAGCCCACAGGAGGCAGTGATGACTGGACTATCGTGATCTTTGAAGAGGTCGGCGCAAGAGCGAGACCAGCAGGTATCGGCGTAATGGTGATAGAGGCAGTGTTGTTGCCTATTTTTGTAAGCAGGAGCTGCATATCTGCGAAGTTGCCTAGCGTGTTGATGTCGGTTGCATTGTTTGATAGAAGGGACACTTCAAGCGTCGGGTTGACGAAAACCGGCAGCCTTGTCACCTCGACCTCTGCTGTCGAGGATGCGAGCGACGAAGTTACGAGGTGCATCGCGTATTCGTTCCCGCCCATCGTGAATACGGTTGTCGAGTTCGTAATCGTGAGGGATGCCGCACCAGTAACATTTACGACAGAGAAAACACCGATTACGAAGCTGATAACCAGGTATGCGATGATGATCAGGATTATGAGCCCTACCGCAGGCAGTATATATTTCCCATAGTTCGTCCTCGGCCCCTGAGGCCTCCTTCTCGGCGGGTCTATCGGCATGGAATCCCATCTATATCTTCAAGCCAAGACTTATAAACATTTTTGTCAGGGAAGGAATGGAAGTTTACATTCCTCTAATAAAAAAGCGGCAAAGCATATTAGCCTTTACGTTGATATTTTAGCGGTGACCAGCATGGCGGCAAGCGACGATTTCAGGGAAGACCTAATGAACATCATCAACGAAAGGCAGCAGATCTCATACGGGGAGCTTAGCGATATCGCGTTTTCAAGGGGCATAGCGGAGAAGGCGCTCAAGGACTCGCTTTCCGAGCTGGAGAAGGCGAAGAAGATCGCATCGAGGAGCAACGGCGGAATATTCACGTATTATCTTCTCCTGGGGGAGGACCAGATAAGGAAGGTGCTCATCGTGGAGGATGACCGGAACATCAACAAGCTCATGGCCCTCTCCATCGGGAAGGGATTCGATATAACACAGATCTACGACGGCGGAGAGGCGATCGCAGCCGTGAGGGAGAAAAGGCCCGAACTCGTAATACTGGATCTTATGCTCCCGCACAAGGACGGCCTAGACCTCTGCCAGACCATAAAGACGGATCCCATGCTCAGGGAGACGGTTGTCATACTCATAAGTGCGATGGATCCGACGAGCAACAGGTTCAAGGGGATAAAGTACGGCGCGGATTATTACATAAAGAAGCCATTCGACCCAAACGACCTCAGGAGCCTTGTCACGCTTTTCCTTAGGAAGAAGGGCAAGCGCTTCGACCCGCTCATAGACCTGCCCGATGAGGAGAGGATATCAAAGCAGATAGAGCACTCGATAAAGCAGAATGAGAAATACACAATAGGGGAGCTGAAGATAGACAACCTCGGCACATATGCGAAGAGGTTCGGCGAAAAGTCGGCGATAGTCCTGCTTCGGCTGGTATCGCAGCTGCTCCAGGATGCAATAAGGAAGCAGCAGTCCAGCACCTTTGTCGGTTTCCTCAACAGCGACGAGTTCATAGTTGCCGGAGCCAACGACAGCGTCGATGCCGTGGTGAAGGAGGTGCAGCAGGAGTTCGGGGCGGTGCTGCAGTTCGTGCTGCAGGACGCTGGCTTCAAGCAGATAAACATAGACGTGGAGGCGCTTTTCGAGTCAAAGGAGGCGCCAAAGCTTGCCCTGGTCTTCACCGGGGTTGACAAGGAGAAGCTGAAGGCGAGAAGGAACGAGGTGCTCAAGAGCAAGGGAGTCGCAACTACTGCGCAGGAAGGCATAGGCTCGTACTCATACGACGAGCTGCAGAAGATCTTCGGCAAGGACGACCTTGACGTTATAATAACAAGGGACGAGAGCGGGGTAAGGCTGCAGGTCGGCAAGAGCGCGGAGGAGAAGGAGAAGTAATAAAAGTATTGGCAGACCTGTTAACTCGATTCTGATGAAGCAGCAGTCAGCCATAGACTTCATGACCTCTTACGGCGTCGCCTTAATAATAGTGGTGATAGCCGCTTACGTCGTGCTCAGGCTCGGCATATTCACCGGGAACGTTGCACAGCCGGTCTGCACTTCCGCATCCTCATTCTCATGTGGCGCTCTCTCGCTTTCCACAAACGGAATCGCCACCTTCGTCCTGACTCAGGCCGCAGGAGGCACTATAAACATAGTCGGAGTGGCATGCTCCAGCGGGGTCAACACGGCAGGCACTGGTCCTGCATACGGGAACATAAACGTGCTGAACTACTCGGATGCACCGCAGTATTACCCGAGCACAGCGCTCCAAAGCGGCCTCCAGATATACAGCGGCTCATCGAAGACCATACAGATAGGCTGCTGGGGTCCATTCGGCCAGTCAAAAGAGAACCTCGGCAACTCATATACTGGTTACATATGGATAAACTACACCTATGAGGGCCTGCCCTCGCACCTGTATACTATTACAAGGGTCATAGAGTTCGCTACAAAAGCGACGTAGACGAATTTGGCTGCTTAAGCAACACATTTAAAAGTTGACAGGCAATATAAAGCTGGGAACAGCAGTCCAAACAAAGGTAATCTAATGAAAACTCTCCTTCCAATCTTGCTTATTTCTATAATAGCGTCCACAGCAGCTGCAAACTATGTCACGCTGATAGAGCCGCATGCGGCTGTGGTCTATTCCAACCAGAGCATTGCACTGGGGAAGGTAGGGCCTGGCCAGACATTCTACGTAACGATATCGGCAAATGCGACAAACAACACCGGCGCGCTCTTCACGAGGGGTTGGAACAAGGTAGTAGTAACCGGCCTGCCGCCTGGATGGATAGCTGAGAACTCCTCACTCTACAACCAGGAGCTCTCTGTGAAGGTGACGGCATCTCCGCTTGCGCAGAACGGCACATATGCGTTCAACCTAACTGCAATCAACTTGGGCAACTATTCTAAACTAGGGACTGTCAGATTCACGGTGCAGATAAATGTGACTCCAGACGTCTTCAGGCTCGGAGTCACCCCCACCAACATCAGCACAGGACCAGGGCAGCCCGAGAATATCTATGTAACGATCAACAACACGGGCGTTTCAGACAGCCCGTTCATAATATCGGTCAACAACCTGCCTGGCTGGAACACGACACAGACCGTCATAGCTCTCCACAACACACGGGAGACCTTCACTTATCCCGTATACGTGAACGAGCCTGGCGTCTATACTGCGCAGCTTAATGTCTCATCCGCATCGAGCTCACTCGTCTCAAAGAGGGTCGGCGTTTCATTGACCGTGGCAGCGTCAGTCCTTAACGACTACAAGGCGCTCGGGCAGGGATCCATCGCGTTCCCGGTCATCTACGAGCCAGTGTATGCCATAATGAGCTTCATCAGTTCCCTTTTCAACGGCTAATTTTGTGATATGATGGCGAAGCAGCAGAAGAAGGAGAAGAGGCCGAGCAGGCCAAGTGCGCAGTTCGTGAAGCTTGCCTCTCTCGCCGACCTTGCAAGGAATGCAACGACGTTCTCCGATTCGGCAAGGCCCATCTTCGCGCTGAAGACAGGGAGTGCATACAGGCTGTTTGAACAGGGCCCCAAGGCGGGGGATGCGAAGATCATCTTCTACGTCGAGACAAAGGCATCGAGCAGCTTCCTCTGCTACAAGCCGGCGGGAAATGTTGACAGGGAAATCGCAGAACTGAGGGAGACCGTGTCTTTCACGCCGCAGGGCAGCGAGATGCACAGCATGCCGATAATAGAGATAAAGCAGAGCCCTTTCGAGGAAAAGAAGACAGCGAGCGCGATGAACGTAGCTGTAGCCGAATATACTGCGATAATAAAGGGCACTATAACGAAGTCGCTAGGCAGCGAAAGCATAGGGAAGGTGTACGCATTCAGGAGTGGGAAAAAGGCATACATCGGGACTTTCAGCCTGATGGAAGAGGAGGATGACCAGAAGGTCTTCTGCTATGCGCAGATAGAGGCCAGGAGCGCATTCGCATTCTACAGGTACAACTACCAGACAGACAAGGTTGAGCCGACAGACGTGTTCGGCGAGCACCAGTACCTTTACGTAAGAGTAATAAACCTTGCACAACCATTCTCATTCTTCAAGGAATGAGCATGAGCATGGATCCGAGGAGAGAGGCAGAAAAGCTTGGCTACAGGATAAAGTACGTAAATCATAACACCATAAGGAAGGAAATAGCCTGCTACAATGTCGTATTCAAGGGGAAAAGCATCGCACCGAAGGTTGCACTGGAACGGTTGCACATTCCAAAGAATGAAATATGGATTTCAAGAAAGTATAAGAAGCATGAAGGAATAATACTCTTCCATGAATTAAGGGAGATAGCCTACAGGGCAAGGGGCTACTCACAGAAGAAAGCGCACGAAATGGCAAGGAAGGCAGAAAGATTATACAAGCCCGATTAGCTCAGCGGTAGAGCGACTGGCTGTTAACCAGTAGGTCGCAGGTTCGATCCCTGCATCGGGCGATTACCTTAAGGGTAGAGCACAGAATACGCTTGCCTATAACTTGGATTATTTAATATATCTTACATGTCTGAAACATACTGTGATGATTATATGAAAAAGGCAACAGGGGCAGGCGCCAAGAAGGGACTGTCTAAGGAGGAAATAGCTGCCATGAAGCAGCGCCTCAAAGAGTTGAATGAGAAGACAGAGGGGGAAAGCGCCGTGCTCGCGGCGATTGCCAAGATGCCTGAGCCGTATCGCACCATGGGTAAGCGTCTCCATGCCATTATCAAAGCCAACGCGCCAAATCTCATTCCAAGGACCTGGTACGGGATGCCAGCATATTCGAAGGACGATGCGGTCGTCTGCTTCTTCCGCGGTGGGGACAAGTTCAAGGAGAGGTACATGACGCTCGGCTTCAACAACACGGCGAAACTCGATGAAGGCCGCATGTGGCCGGTCGCCTACGCACTGGCGGGTTTGACTGCTACCGAGGAGGCAAAGATTGCTGCGCTCATCAGGAAAGCAGCAGCGTGAGGGAAAGAGTAAATCCGGAGTACAGACCCTGTAGGTCGCCTCTGCTTTAAGTCTCATATTTACCCAGCATAGTCTTTAAATATCAGGCCGAGGAGAGCAATAGCTAGTGAATCAGATGCCTGAAGGGACTGAGAGGGCGCAGAACGGCACTACAAAGGTAGTCGGAGCAATGCAATGGTCTATCGAGCTTAGAAGCCAGAGCAACAGGGCATACATAAAGGCATTCTACAAAGTGCAATGGGTGGTAGACATGCAATTGAAGATGGGCTACCACATCACAGTGGCAACCACAAATGATGCAGTTGCGTTGAGAAGCAGGGACGGCATTCCAATTACAAGGCAGGAGATGGAAACTATTTTCAGCAACGTACAGAAACAGATAGGCATTATGGCAGTTGGGTTCGAGCGGGATCCGAAATCGCCCATTATTGAGATGGACGTGAAGAATGCCCAAAAAGCCGCCGTAGAGAAGCCAGCTCCGATAGAGACGCACAGGCGCAAGGAACCAAAGCCTTCGGTGCCTGTCGAAGAGCATCTGCAAATAGCAGGGCCGGCGGCGATCACCGAGGCGCCTAAGTCCGAGCTTGCGCTGAAGCTTGAGGCGCTCGAAGAGCAGAGGAAATCCTCTCGCGCCGCTCTCGAAGAAGCTAGCACTGCCAGGATCGAGGGCATAAAGGAGCAGGCCAGAGCTGCCAAGAAAAGGCTCAAGAATGACTATCAGAATAAAAAGACCAAGCTGGCTGAACGCAAGTCAGAGCTGGATTTGATGCGCGAGGGCGTCGACAGCATGGTATCCCAAGTTCGTGGACTACGCGCAAGCACCATGTTGCGCGTTATCATAGGGTGCCCCCCATTTGCAGGAGCATCCGAGTACATTGCCGCCACCATACTTATAGACTTTACGGCCTACAGGCTTGGCTACGAGGAGTCAAAAGAAGCCATGTCCTTGATTCTGCGATGCGAGATGCCCAACGCAAAAGACGCTGCCAAGAGAACGAGAGAGATCGCCAGATTCTTCGTGGAGCGGAACAAGAGATCTTTCAACCCTGATGCCAATGCGGTTAAAATAAAAGGCAAGGCATGGCTCGATGCAATCCGCGAGAGTTCACTGGAGGTTATGAATGTCATCATGTCTGATGAAGAGATATTCAATACTGCAACGCTCCTTAAAGGGCAGTTCCTTACTGCGATAAATGAGGTAATAGATGAGAAAGCCAGCACCGAAAAGAACTACGGAGCAGATCGTGCAAGGATAGAGCAGGAGTGCGCAGACACGATAAATAAGGTGCAAGAGGAGCTTCCAACGGCCCTGCAGAAGCTAGAGGAAGACTTTGCGCAGAGGCGTTTGCAACTGGCAGGCATGCAACTGCGCCAGAATTGACCTCCGTCGGAGTTTATTCTTCTTTATTGCTTCTATCCGCTCCTGAAATCCCTCATGAGGGTTTCACATATGTCTCTTAATAAAGAAGAGTGGCTTTATCCTTCCTTTTGCAACTAATTTGTAGTAGATGGGAGCATATAGCGACAGGACGGGAATTATGAATACGAAATCCATTGTATTTGTAAGAAAGAAAGCAATCAGCAGCATTGGCAGCAGCACTGCCATTCTTCCCATCATCAGGTAGAATTCCCTGTTCACCCAGAACATCTCCCTGTTTATGTCCCTGTTTTTGTCCAGGAATTTCATGTAATTCACGAGCACTGCGTTATCTAGCGGCGTTGAAAATATAGTGTAAAGGCCGCCGAACACAAACGCAGCGGCGAGCGAGCTTATTACGCTAGGGAACAGCAGGACCAGCGAAGAGATGATCATGCCGGGCACAGCGATGTTCACGAACGGACCGTCTGCCCTAAAGCCCTTTCTAAATACGAAGTTTGTCACCATGCCAAGCAATATAATAAAGCCGGCGAAGATTCCCGCAATCAAGTAACTTCGGGTTATCTGGAATACGTATATCGGCAGTATTATCCCAAATGCCTTTACGAAAAGCGCATCCAGTGCGAAGTAAGCGCTGAACTTAATGTGGCTGTCCCTGCCCCTTATGATATCCTTCTTTAACGAATAGTTCAGGTTATAACCGTCATTGTCCCTGACCTTGATAATGAAATATATAGACAGGAGCAGGAAGACCGCAGTTATTGCAAAGTCCCAGAAAAACTTCTGCGTTCCTGGCAGGGCGGAGAACTCTATAAGTGCACCTGCGATGATTGGCGCGAAGAACCGCGCTAATCCACCGAGCGCGTTGTTCGTAGCCACAAAGTTAGTGCGATTCGCTCTCTCTGTTATATCAAACATGATTACATTGTTCCCCGCGTAGAACATGCCTATAGCCACTCCCCACGCCGCTCCGAACACGATAGCGCTTGAAAGAAACCCAGTTGAGGACAGCAAGTCAATCAGCAGGAATATGAAAAGGGCCGACCCAAGCATATAAACACGGTTCGGCCTATACCTATTCATTAGGTATCCGGATAACGCGAACGCAACAAAGGTAAAGAGATAAGCGAAAATCTGATAGTAAATGACATCGACGTAGCTGCCTGTCGAGAAAAAGTACAGGTTTATGAAGACTCCGACCAGGCCCATCGCGAAAACGTTGAGGTTGAAAGAGAGGTAGTACCTCCTGATGTTCCTGCTGGTTGTTGCCATATTATCCTCTTCTAAAGTGTAAAATTAAATAATATTAGGGAAAGGTCAAAGTGCTGCGCTATACGCTTACCTTTTTTGTGCAATTGTAAGTATGTTCGGTGTATTCCTATCCGAGAATTTTGAGCCGTCCATCCCAATCTGTTCCAGGACCTCAAATCCATTCCTCGCTAAAATCTCTCTAAGTTCTTCCGCGGAATAGAGCTGCATCGTCCATCGTGTCTTTGAGAGCATTTCAGGCTTGCTTGAACCTTTCCTTATGGTAAGCAAGTCACGCATTGCCAGCATCCCTGTCCTGCGGTTTAATTTGCACTTTTGAATCTTGTGTATGGTTGCTTTGCCCACCATCCATGTAGCATCTATATCCCTTGCATTACTCGACTTGTAATTCATGTTGCGGTTGTCTATATCAAAAATGTACAGTCCGCTCCAATTCAGGTTCCTGCCTATGTTCCGCAGCGCTTTTTCAAAATCCGCTTTTGTAAGGTGACCAATGGCGTTGTATATCGTTATCGCAGAGTCAAACTTGCCAACTTTTATTGTGCGCATATCGCCCCGAAGCAATCTTACTCTTATTTTCTCGGCGCTCGCTCTGCGTCTTGCATATTTCAGGGCGCCAGCGCTCAAGTCAGATCCAACTACTCTGTAACCGTGCTTTGCAAGCCAGAAAACCTGAGAGCCGGTTCCACAAGTAAGGTCGAGGATGGTCTTGACTCCGTATTTTCTAAGTATCTTTTCTATCAGGCGATTTTTTAATTCAGCAGCACGCCTCCATCAACTACTATCTGCGATCCGGTCATATAGCTGGACATCTCTGATGCGAGGAACAGTGCCGCCTTACCAATGTCATCAGGGTCTCCGAACCTCGCCATTGGTATGTTCGCCAGGAACCCCTTAAGCATCTGCTGCGGATTGACTCCTCCAGGCACAGGCACCGCGCCCATGAAGGCCCGTACGCCTGGCGTGTCTATTCCGCCAGGTGCGATCGCATTCACCCATATCTTATGCGGTGCAAGCTCTAGTGCTATGTTCTTGGTGAAGCCCCACACCCCGTGCTTCGATGCGTCGTAGTGGGCAAGCCCGACGCTTGATGGATGCAGCGCATCCACGGATGTTATGTTTATTATCCTGCCCCCTGCCTTCTGCAAAATCATCTGGTCTGCAACGTGCTTCGTGCATAGGAAAGTTCCCTTGAGATTCACATCCAGCACTTTGTCGAAGTCTGCGAGCGTCATCTTCAGGAGCGGGATTATAGGGTATATGCCGGCGTTGTTGACAAGTATGTTTATCCTCTTGTACTTCTTGACCACAGTGTCAACAAGGTTCTTCACGCTTCTCTCATCGGAGACATCGGTCTGGATCGCGATTGCCTTGAATCCTGCCTTTACGAGCTTGTCTGCTGCTGCAATTCCCTCCTCCTCCGTCCTGTTCGCTATCACCACAGTTGCCCCAGCCTCGGCCAGCCTGTACGAAATGCCCCACCCGATCCCAATTGCGCCTCCTGTCACTATAGCAACCTTTCCGGACAAGTCAAGAAGACGATCTAGTTTCTCCATGGGATCACCGATATACTCATATCAAAACAACACTTGCTAAGCTTTAATACATTGCTGTGCATAAAATAGAAGAAAGGGCTCGTAACTCAGCTTGGCCAGAGTGGCTGGCTTTTAACCAGCAAGTCAGGGGTTCAAATCCCCTCGGGCCCAATAAAGATATACGACAGATCGCATGCGAGATATAATCTCGATAATAACGATGCCGCAGCTCACCCCAGCATTCATGTTCGCCGCGCTTCTGTCCGGCTCCCTAACCTCCAACTGGCTTGCCCTGCTTATCGCGATAGTTTTCTCTGCGCTGATCCCGACTGCTTCAATAATCGTTTACTGGGAGAGCGGCATGGACTTCTTCGTCGACGACAAGCGGAAGCGCGTTCCCCTGTTTATTACAGGGACGATTGCGTACTCCATCGGCGCAATCCTGCTGTTCTACATCCACGCTCCGTTCATCGCCACCGCGCTGATGCTTGCTTATGCGATAAACACAATAGTGGCGGCCGGCCTGAACGTCTTCTACAAGGTGAGCATACACACATGGGGGATAAGTGGTCCGACTGCCGCGCTCTTCTTCCAGTTCGGCGTTGTCGCATTGTTGATCGGATTCTCCATGGCTTTCCTTGTCGGGATCCAGAGAGTCGCCACGAAGGCGCACACCGTCGGACAGGTCGTTGCCGCCGTGCTTGTATCTTTTCCACTGACCATCTTCGTGATATATCATATAGCGCCAGCGCTGATCGTTTAAAATGAAGAAAAAGTAAAAAAAAACAAAAACTGGATACGCTTCCTGTCCCAATTACGCTTCCTTTATTGCTGCCTTTACCTTGGCCATTGTCGCATCATCAATCTGCTGCATCCCGTGCGCCTTCTTGGCATGGTCAGCTATCTTTGCCATCAGCTCGTTATCGCTGTTTGCCCTTGCCCTGAAGTTGCAGCTCATTCCGATGTCTCTGCATGCAAAACTCTTTGCCATACACTCACCATAAAGGTCTCTCAATATGGTATTAAAAAGGTGCTCGGCGCCGTTCCGCTACGCAGATAGTTTATTATAACCCCAGCTTTTATTCGGGTTCTTCATCGGAAATCGACGTGGCACAAGGCTAAGCAATCATCTCCTCATTTTGCTTGTCTTCCTTGCTGTTGTCGTGGCTGTGCCAGAGGTAGAGCGCAGCTATCGACCCGTAAGGCCTCCGCTTCTCCCTTTCTTTTCTGAGAGAATGTAGCATCATTTCTTCCTTTTTGCGATTGCCACGATAAAACAAGTACACGGGAATTTAATTAAATATTGCATCATGGAGCTAAGACGAGGTGCGCAGGCACAGCCCCTATTCCAACAAGCGCAGCTACGCCGCTTGCAAGGAACAGGAAGATGCAGAACAGTGCGAGGACCATATACCAGCCAGCCCATGGTTTCTTCTGCAGCCCTGGGAGCCTGTCAGCAATGAGCGCTACAGGATATGAAAGGATTCCAGCTATGCCATAGAAGAAATACATCGCAAGCAGCGCAATAGGCGCGCTTGTAAGGCCTATGTTGTAGCCCTGTATCCCGTAACCTATCGTCATGAATCCGACCATCAGGCCCAGGAAGCCGGCGTACTCCAGGCTTACCCTGTACCTTATCGCTAGCGAGAATGCTATCAGCAAGATGCCGAAGGCGATGAGTGGGTCATAGAAGAGGATGTTATAGCTTCCTGGCAGTGGCCATACGGATTGGCCCCAGAACGCTGAGGCGAACAGGTAAATTCCGACGACCAGCATCGGAACGCTGGACCCTTTCAGGTGCTTCTGGTAATCCTTTGCATGATTTCTGAAGAAGTCCAGCGACATGGAGAGTACTACGTAAAGGAGCAGGAATCCTCCAAAGCTTATCGCGAAGAGGTTTGCGGCAAGATTGTCTATGAATACCATTCAATCGCTTTCTGCCGATTAAACTATCCGTGCATATATTAATAAGCTTAATGCGTCCTCGCCAGTTCCGCCATAAGGTAGATCATTATAGCGTGCTGTCTGCCTCGATGAGGCCGTAGCGGGTTCGAAGTAAAACCAGAGGATTCCAAATATATTTAATATCATAAGCCTTGATGGTTAATCATGGTCAGCCAAATCATGCTCGCAACCACAATAGCTGTAGTACTTATCGGCAGCGCAGTATCATACACCTATCTTACAACAGGCCAGATATTCCCCGTTACATCGCAGCATACGGTGAACTGCGGAGAGATAGTGTCGCACGGCGATTCGATGCCTCCGATATCGCCAAATGCAACTGCCGATGCGGAGTGCTTCTACAATGCATATGTAAACGCACAAAATGCAACGCTCGATCTTTACTATATGGGAGTCGACACCGGACAGTCAAACAACTTCAGCACAACATCCGTGTCGCGCATTATAACAGACCGCGTAAGCGGTTTTGTCGATGTTAGGCAGCAGCCGAGTTCTGTGATATACTGCAGTCTCATGGAGCTTGCGCCTGGCGGCGCTCCTGCCTTGATCATAAACGATTGCGCCGGAGGCGCCTCCTTCTCGATACTACTGAACCAGACTACTGCTTGATCATTTCTCCTTTTTGTTGTTGTCGTGGCTGTGCCAGAGATACAGCGCCGCGATTGACCGGTACGGCCTCCACTTTTCTCCAATCTGAACCATTGTCACCCTGTCCGGTTCCCTCTTCAGGCCATAAACCCTCATGACCGCGTGCCTGATTCCAAGGTCGTCAACAGGCCAGACGTCAGTTCTGCCTAAGCTGAACATGAGGAACATCTCAGCTGTCCACCTACCTATCCCCCTGACATCATCGAGCTCCTCAACTATGTCATCGTCAGCCATCTTCTCGAACTTCGCGAGCTCGACATGGCCGTTTTCTATCTTCTGCGCAAGGTCCTTGATATAGGAGCATTTCTGCGGAGAGATCCCTACGCTCCTTACCCTGTTCTCCGTTGTCCTCAGGAACTGCCTCGGCGTCGGCAGCTTCCCCCCATATAGCGACTCGAACTTCTTGAGTATTGCGTTAGCAGCAGCCCACGATATCTGCTGCGATATTATGGAGCGTATCAGCGCTTCGTAATAATCATCCTGCAGTGGAATCTTTAGGTAACCTACTGCATCAGCGATATTCGCCAGCCGCTTGTCCTTCTTGCCGATCTGCCTCCTCGCCTTCACCCACACCTTCCTATCCGAGATACTCTCAAACTTCATGTTATGGGAGAGGAAGGAAAATATTTAGAGTTGCCTAAGCGCGTCTATCGGTTCCAACCCGGATACTCTCCACATCAGATAAACACCAGCAATCAGTCACGACAACGGCAACTAAAAGCCAAAGGCTTATAAATATGAATACAGGAGTATTTACCACGGAGAAGGAAAGCATAAAAGCTCTAATTCTGCGTACAGAAAGAAGAGAAAGTGAATAAAATGGACGAAGAAGAACAAGGAAGCATGGAAGCTGGCCAATCGGAAGAAGGCCAGGGAGAAGAGAGGCGCGGCGGAAGAATGGGCGGAAGGCCAGGAGGACGCAGCGGAAGAGGCGGAATGGGCATAAAGCCAAACTATTTCCTACCAAAGCCGGTGAAGCTGGGCGATGAAGTGGAAGTGGAAGTGGAAGCGGTAGCTTCGAAGGGCGACGGCATAGCCAAGAAGGATGGATTCGTCATCTTTATCAAGGGAGCCCAGCAGGGCTGGAAGGGTAAGGTGAGGATCACAGAGGTCAAGGCCAGGTTCGCGCTCGGAGAAATGATAGCCTAGGCGCAACAGCTAATTTTTATATTTTTATTTTCTTTTTTATCTATTGTCTTATTGTAACGTTTAAAGGTCCCTAAATGTATAACGCCCAGGAGATAGAGGAAAAGTGGCGGAAGTATTGGAAAGAGCACCCAGAACTTTTCCGCTTTGATCAAAAAGACACGAAGAAACCTGTTTTCTCAATAGACACGCCGCCGCCGTTCACAAATGGCGAGCTGCACATGGGCCAGATATTCTGGGTCTCTTACATCGATGCTATTGCTAGGTACAAGAAGATGAGAGGGGAGAATGTCCTGTGCCCTGTGGGGTGGGACGCGCACGGCTTCCCGACAGAGCTCGCCGTAGAAAAGAAGTATGGAAGGAACCTCGGCAGGGAAGAATTCTACAAAAGATGTGTCGAGCTCTCTAACGAGAACATCAAGAAGATGAGGGACCAGATGCTTCAGCTCGGCTTTGTCTTTGACGAGAAGTATGAGTACCAGACAACCGCACCATCGTATACGAAAAAAGTCCAGCTCTCGGTGCTTCAGATGCATGAGAAGGGGCTCATTTACAGGAGCGCGCATCCGGTCGAATGGTGCGTGCGGTGCGGGACCGGGATGTCGAGGGAAGAGGCTGTAGAAAAGGAAGAGGTCTCATACCTCAATTATATAAGCTTCGAGGTTGCAGGTGAGGAAAAGGGAAAGAAGGAGGAGAGAGCAAGCATAACGATTGCGACGTCGAGGCCGGAACTGCTGCACGCATGCGTTGCCGTCGCAGTCAATCCTACGGATAAAAAATATAAGATCTTCATTGGGAGGAGCGCAAAATTGCCGCTTTTTGAGAGGGAAGTCCCGATAATCGGCGATGATGCCGTCGAAAAGGAATATGGAACTGGCGCCGAGATGGTATGCACGTTCGGCGACAAGAGGGACATAGCGCTCTATTACAAGCACAAACTCCAGCTGATTGAGGCGATTGACGAGAGCGGAAGGCTGAAGAATGCGTTTGAGTTCGACGGGCTCACGATCCAAAAGGCGCGCGATGCGGTGGTGGCGAAACTTGAAAAGGAGAAGCTCCTTAAGAAGCGCGAGAAGATAAAGCACATAATCAAGGTCCATGACAGGGATGATTCGCCGCTAGAGTTCATATCTTCGATGCAGTGGTTCATGAAGACAAAGGACAATGCGGAAAAGATCAAGAGGACCGCCAAGGAAATTAAATGGATTCCTGAATCGACCCGCCAGAGGCTCGAGGACTGGGCAAATTTCATAGAGTGGGACTACAACTTCTCAAGGAACAGGGTCTTCGGGACTCCGATACCCTTTTGGCGCTGCGAAAAGTGCGACTACATATTGCCGGCTGACAAGGGGAAGCTTCCGATAAACACGCTCGATGAGAGGCCGCCGAGCGAAAAGTGCCCGAAGTGCGGCAGCAAGGTAATCGGCGAGAAGGAGGTGTTCGACGGCTGGGTGGACACCGGGATAACCCCGATGGTGATCGCCGGATGGCCGGATGACACCACGCTCTACAAGAGGGCGTTTCCAAACTCGATAAGGATACAGGGAACTGACATAGTAAGGACATGGGCGTTCTACACGATATACCGGACCGCGATGCTGACCGGAAACAAGCCGTTCGAGAACATAATAGTGAACGGCATGATACGCGGGACTGACGGTAGGGAGATGCACAAAAGGTATGGAAACGGGATATTCCTTCCAAACCTCGTGCCAAAGTACCCAATCGATGCGATAAGGCTCTGGGTCGCGCTCAGCGTCGGCCTGGGGAAGGACAAGATATTCTCCTATATGGAAATGGACTACGCGAAGAGCTTCCTGACCAAGCTGTATAACACCGCAAAGTTTGTCGAGATGGCGCTCGCGCAGGGCAAGGCACAAAAGGAGGAGCCGCACAAATACCTGAATGTCTTTGACATATGGATACTCAACAGGCTCAACGACGTAGTCAAGGAGGTTACAGAGTCGTATGATGGCTTCGTGCTCTACGATGCTATGAACAAGCTCACCAACTTCTACTGGCACGAGTTTGCCGACTACTACATCGAGAACATTAAGCACCGTGTCTACTCGGAGGACAAGAAGATGGAGAAGAGTAAGGATGCGGCGCTATTCACGCTAAGATATGTCCTCGAAGCATCACTCCAAATGCTCGCGCCGGTTGTCCCCCACCTTGCAGAGGAGATAAATTCGATGTTCAACAAGAAGGGCAGCATATTTGAGCAGAAAATGCCGGAATATCACGAGCTTGGGTCCGGGCAGGACTATGTGATAAATGGGCTCATCCAGAAGAGCGAGATGGAGATCGACGCATCTAGCATAGGCACCTTCCTCAACCTCGTAATCGGCGAGGTCAGGAAAGAAAAGGCTAAAAACCGGATTGCGCTCAACCACGAGATAACATCAATTAATATAAATGTTCCTGATGAATATATTAGCGCGGTCCTGGCCTCTCAGGATGAGCTCAAAAACATACTGAAAGCGAAGGAGATAACCGCGAAAAAAGGGAAGGAGTTTTCTGTATCAATAAAGATATAAGGACTTTTTCTTCATAAATCGAGTGTTCTAATGGCACGAATGCACAGCAAGAAGCACGGAAAGGCGAAGTCGAGGAAGCCTGTAGTGGAGCTTGGGGCAGTGCCGACTGGCTCTCCGATATCCAAGGGAGAGATAGAGGATCTCGCCGTGAAGTACACGAAGCAGGGGATGAGCCCAGCGCAGATAGGGGAGAAGCTGAAGAGGGAGCACTCGGTGCCTTATGTGAAGCAGTACACGGGCAAAAGGCTTGTCCAGATACTGAAGGAGAAGAAGGTGGCCGGCCAGATACCGGCTGACCTCATGGACCTTATGAGAAAAGCGGTAATAATGCACGCGCACATGGAGAAGAACAAGCAGGACAAGCACAACGGGCTGAGGCTGAAGAGGGTGGAATCGAAGATATGGAGGCTTAGCAAGTATTACATCCGCGAGGGAGAGCTGCCGGGCAAATGGAAGTACGATCCAAAGCAGGCGGAGCTCCTGATAAAGGGAAAGGGCTGAGGCAGGGAGTGAATAAATGGCAATACAGAGAGGAGTTGACAAGTGGAAGATGAAGAACTGGTTCACGGTCAGGGCTCCAAAGGTATTCAATGACGCAGCGGTGGGAGAGATGCCTGCCAACGACGAGAAGGCTGCTGTCGGAAGGAACGTAACGGTAAGCCTCGACTACCTGACGAAGAATCCATCGCACGCTTATACCAACGTCGTCCTGAAGATCACGGAAGTGAAGGGCGATGCCGCACAGACAAAGCTGGTCAGGATAGAGCTGCTCCAGAGCTATATGAGGTCATTCGTGAGGAGGTACAGGAGCGTCTCGAGCGCGGTGATCCCGGTTACGTCGAAGGACGGCGCGTCTGCTGTGGTGAAGCTGATAGCCGTGACCCGCTCAAGGGCAGCGCACACGAAGATTTCAGGAGTAAGGAGGGAGATGTCGGACTTCACGAAGAGCTACTTTGCGGAGAACGACATGGACAGCATAACAGGCGCGATAATAGAGGGAAAGTTCCAGGCCGAGCTTGGGGCGAAGCTGGGCCACATAACGGACCTCAACAAAGTGGAAGTAAGGAAGATCGAGCTGAAGTAAAACTCTTTTTATAGCTTACTTCCGCATTAATCATATGGCTTTCCCGAAGGCGCAGAGCGCAATAGAGTACCTGATGACCTATGGGTGGGCAATACTCATCATCGTGGTAGTACTGGCGATACTGTTCCTGTCAAATGTCTTCAACGGCTCTATCTTCATATCGAACAGCTGTGCATCCTCGCAGGGCTTCGTCTGCGGCAGTCCGGTGCTCAACCAATCAGGATATCTCAGCGTGACTGTCAGCAGATATGGGCAGGCGCTGAATGTGACAGGACTCGCATGCGTGGGCAATACATCCACGCCTTCTGCTTTCATCCCAATTCCAATGACCGAGCTGAAGGAGAGCTACACATACACTCTCATATTCCGATGCACGCTTCCAAAGAGCACAATAGGGAGCGGATTCACCGGATACATCTGGATGCAGTACAGCGAGGCTGGCCAGTCAGGCCTTGTCAGCGAGATAGGGAGGGTATCCACCAGCGTTGAGACTGGAGCCATACTCACCACATCTACAACATCAACATCAACTTCCACATCAACAACTTCCACTTCAACAACTTCTACTTCAACAACAACAATATCATCGATATACTGCGTCGGTGGCGTCTATGGCGGGAACAACGCGAATCTGGTATATTCCGCACAGGCGTCCGGTGGCACCATTGGATCATGGTCTTCTCAGACAAGTTACCCGACTGATATACAATCGCAGAGCTGTGACATTTCCAATGGCTATATCTATTGTGTGGGGGGTTACAACAACACTAATGGCTATTATAGTACAAATGCGGTATATTCTGCACCTGCATCCAGTGGAACAATAGGGGGATGGTCTACGCAGATAAATTATCCAACACAGATTGATGTACATAGCTGCGTAATCTCTAACAACTACATTTATTGCATTGGTGGCCTTGACGCTAACGGCCACCTAACCAATATAATAGCATCAGCCAAGATATCCAGCGGCACGATTGGCTCATGGTCATTCCAGGCTAACTATTCAACACCGACAGGATATCTCAGTTGTGCAGCTTCTGGCGGCTATGTCTACTGCATAGGCGGCGAAACCAATTCCGGAACGTCGAGCGCGGTCTATTCTGCTCCAATCTCTGGAGGAACGATAGGATCGTGGTCGTCCCAGACAAGCTATCCAACAGTAATCATGGAAACTAGTTGCACTGCCTCAAATGGCTATCTATATTGCATAGGTGGTTACAACAACAGCGGGACGACAAGCACTACGTTCTCTGCTCCGATTTCAGTGGGGACTGTAGGTTCATGGACAGGCCAGACCGGCTACACTACAGTAGTAAGGGACCAAAGTTGCTCCCTTTCAAATGATTATCTATATTGTGTAGGTGGATTCACCAACTCTGGTTTGACAAGCGCAGTCTATTCAACCTCTGCTTCTGGCGGTGCACTAGGATCATGGTCTTCACAGACTAGCTACCCCAATACTATACTAGTTCCCTCCTGCATTACTGATTGAGGACTTAACTAAGTCCTATCAGGACCACTCCTAAAAATATTACAGCTACACCGATCCATCTTAGAATCGGGACATTCTCGAAGAGGATGAACGCAGCGAAGATAGTCGCAAAGATGTAGCTGAGCCCTCCTATTCCGTACGCCCAGCTGAGGTGCACCCTGCTGAGGACGAATAGATATATCAGGGTTGAAATCACGTAAGCTGCAAGCCCGAAAAGTATCCCTGATGCGAGCAGCACCATAGACGAGGAGTTGTTGAGGCCGTACTTGAACAGCAGCTGGCCCAGAGCCCCCAGGAATGTTGAAACGAAAAGGAGCGCAAGGTTGTCTTTTCTCTCACTCAAAATATCACCCGAACGTGCTCGCCACTATGACTATGCCGAGGAATATCATTAGCACGCCAGCGACCCTTTTTGTGGGCAGCCTCTCCCTGAGCCAGAAGTGCGAGATCAGCACTATGAATATGAAAGTGCTTGCGAAGGTGGGGTAGACGATCGATAGCGGCGCAGCGGACAGCGCGTAAAGGTAGATTACAAGCGCCACAAAATATATGCCAACTCCTGCTACAATGCGCCTATTCCTTATCAGCTTCAGCGTGTCCCTCTTCTTTTCCAGCTTGTTCCCGAGCGCTTTCTTGAACAGGAGCTGGGCCAGAGATGAAATCAGCGCAGCGAAAAGTGTTAAAAAGATGACTAAATATATATTCAAGGGGAACACCGGTGGTAATATGGAAAACCAGATTGAAGTAATACTCTCGTTAACTATAATAATATTAGCGATACTCGCAATTGTCGTGTACCTGTATTCCGGCGCCAACGTGGCCTTCTACGGGATATTCATAGTTGCACTGGTTATCATGTTCTATACCTGGAGAAGGACCTCCCAGTCGCCGCTGCCTGCGGCACATGCGCCTGCGATGCGAAGAAGGAGGAGCGCAACGAGAAGAAGGAAGGCAGGGAGAAAAGCAAGAGCCTGATCCTCTGCAGCCTATCTGGTAAATGATGCTCATGAACACATTAATCGTAGCAGAGAAGCCAAGCGTGGCAAACAGGATAGCCAACGCGCTCGGCGGAGGGAAGGAGCAGAGGAAAGCCGGCAGGGACAAGGTAAGCTACTACGAGTTAGAAACCGGCACAGGGACCGTCTACGTCGCAGCAGCGGTCGGACACCTCTTCACGATAAGGCAGTCTGGCAGCGAGAGAGGTTATCCGGTCCTCAACATCGAGTGGGCTCCCTCTTACGAGGTAGGAAAGAAATCCGAGCACACGAAGGACTACCTGGACACGCTGAAGGACATAGCGAAGAAATGCGGCAGGTTCATAAACGCGTGCGACTTCGACATAGAGGGTACGGTTATCGGGACAAACATAATCAAGGAGGTGGACAAGAAGAACCTCAAGGAATCCGCGATGAGGATGAAGTTCTCCACGACCACAACGCAGGATCTGCGAGAGTCATACGAGCACCTGATGCCGCTCGACATGAGCAACTTCTATGCGGGCGAGGCGCGGCATATGCTAGACTGGCTCTGGGGCATAAACCTGAGCAGGGCGCTGACTAGCGCAGTCTACGGAGCGAGCATGAGGCAGATGCTAAGCATAGGGAGGGTGCAGGGTCCTGCACTCGCTATAGTCGCTGAGAGGGAGAAGGAGATAGCCAAGTTCAAGCCAGAGCCGTTCTGGAGGATAATTGCGCTTATAAACAGCATAGAGTTCCTCAACACCAGGGGAGACATCTTCGAGAAGAAGACAGCGAGCGACGCATTCGAGGAATCGAAGGCGAAGAAAGGAGGAGCGGTAGTCGAGGAGGTAGAGGTAAAGGAGCAGCAGACCGCTCCGTACCCGCCATTCGACCTGACCTCCCTTCAGATCGAGGCGAGCAGGGCGCTTCATCTTGATCCGTCTATCACGCTAGCGCTTGCACAGAGCCTTTACGAGAAGGCTTACATCTCTTATCCAAGAACGTCATCGCAGAAGCTTCCGCCAACGTTGGGGCTTCCACGGATAATATCAGACATATCGAAGAATCCGGCTTATTCGCAGCTTGCTGGGAAGCTGATTTCAGGAAAGAGGTACACGCCCCACGAAGGGACAAAGACGGATGAGGCGCACCCTGCGATATTCCCGACAGGGGTCATGCCAAGCGGCCTTACTGCGCAGGAAGCGCGGCTCTATGACATGATAGCAAGAAGGTTCCTCGCTTGCTTCGCGGAATTCGCTACTGTTGGAAGGACAAAGGTCACCGCCGCTATCGGCAACGAGAGGTACTCCGCGTCAGGCGCGACGATACTGAAGCCGGGATGGCTGGAGTTCTACACATACGCCAAGATCGACGAGAAGATGCTCCCCGATTTCAAAAAAGGTGCGCGTGTCTCCGTTTCAGACGTGCAGATGCAGGACCTCGAGACGCAGCCGCCAAGAAGGTACACGAAGGCTGGCCTCATCTCCGAGCTGGAGAAGAGGAACGTCGGCACGAAGGCTACGCGCGCACAGGTCATAGACACCCTTTTCAGGAGGAGATATGTCGAGGGAGCAACAAACATAATCGTCACGAACTTCGGGATGAGCGTCTACGACACCCTTGCCGAAAACGCCGGCATGATTGTCGAGGTCGACACTACGAGGCAGCTCGAAGAGGACATGGAGAAGATATCGCAGAACAAGATAAAGGAAGAGGACGTTATCGAGGAGGGGAAGAAGATGCTGCTCGATGCGCTCAAGCAGTTCGACAAGAACAAGGAGCAGATCGCCACCAACATGAGGAAAGGCCTCAGGGAGAGCAGCATACTCGGGAAGTGCCCTGTCGATGGCGGGGACCTGCTTGTGAGGCGGTCGAGGGCAGGGAAGCAGTTCGTCGCTTGCGGGAACTACCCGAAGTGCACCAACACGTATTCTCTTCCGCAGAACGCTCTGATACTCCCTACCGGGAAGACGTGTGAACACTGCCACACCCCGTTCATAAGGGTGATCAGGAAGGGAAGGAGGCCGTTCGAGATGGACCTTGATCCAAAATGCGTTACGAAGAAGGACTGGGCCGGCTACGGCGAAGAGGCTCCTGCGAAGGCAGCAGAAGCAAAGCCGGAGGAGCCAGCGCCTCTGCCTGCGCAGCCAGCGATCCGAGAAGAGAAGAAGCTGGCAAAGCCAAAGGCAAAGCCGAAAGCGAAGGCGAAGATGAAGAAGAAAGCAGTAAGGAAGAAAAACAAGAGCGATGATGCAGATGTTCCTACCACCACACTATAGAAGACTGAAGCGCATGCCTCAGGTGATGCTGCCTAAGGACATAGGCTTCATAATAGCGCAGGCCGGCGTCACGCGCGACAGCGTCTGCGTCGATGCAGGTACAGGCAGCGGATGGCTTGCGGTGTCGCTTGCCAGGATAGCGAAGCACGTCACAACCTACGACGTGAGGGAGGACTTCATAAAAGTGGCGATGAGGAACAAGGTCCAGGAGAACTTGGAGAACCTCGATATAAAATATGGGGATGTGACAAGGAAGATCGAAGAGAAGGACGTTGACCTTGTCACGCTCGACATGCCAGATTCGGATAAGGCGCTGAAGAACGCCCACAAGGCCCTCAAGGAGAATGGCTATGTCGTCGGCTATCTCCCCCACATGGAGCAAGTAAAGAAGTTCGTAGAGACTCTCGATAAGCTGAAGTTCAGGGATTCCCTAACATTCGAGATAATAATGAGGGACATCCTGGTCAGGGAGCAGGGAGTGCGCCCCTCTACAAAAGGAGTATGGCACACGGGATATCTTGTTTTCGCGCAGAAGTGAGAGGAAGCGCTCTCGCTTGCGGTTAAAAAATGAGGCGTATGTTTCCATACGCCCCGGGTGGATGAGAATAGGGTTGTTACAGAATTAGCGTAAACTTATTCTCGTCGCGGAATGCGACAGCAAAATATTTAAAACGAAAGTATATAAAGTTATGCCTAAATAGACGAATGACGGATGCCATTTCGACGAAAAACAGAGGCGCCCTTTTTCTGGCATTTATGCGGCTGTTGGCTTGTTCTTTATCGTCGCCTTGAACCTCTTTATCAGGTCTACAGCTTGGCTGACCGCCCTCTTGACGTCTGCCTTTGTCCTCGCCCCCGTGCAGATTATCTTCCCGTTCTTGAACAGCAGGAGCGCAGCCTTAGGGTCGTGCACCTTGTAGATCGCTCCAGGGAACTGCTCTGGCTCGTAGTCGACATCGTGCGACATCTTCGCAAGCCCGTAAAGGTCAAGGTCCAGCTGAAGGTCCGCGCTTGCTACTATATTCTCAACGTGATAAGTGGGCTTCAATACAACCCTCTTGTGAGGAGTAGAAACTGCACGCTCTGCCATTCGAACACCGGTTTAGATTCTCTATGAACGTATAAATACCTTACGTATGCAATATCTAGTGCTTCCAAGCAATTACGAAATTCAGTGATAACAATGACAAAGAGATCGCATGGCCTGTTCGTTGGAAGGACAAGGCATCTCGCAAGGCACCACAAGCCATCATCGCTCAGTGTGAACGATTACATAAAGAAGTTCGAAGTAGGGGAAAAGGTGGTCATAGTGCCTAAGGGAAATACGCGGGACATCCCGCATCCGAGATACAGGGGAAGGATAGGCGTGATTACGGAAAAGAGGGGAGCCTCTTATGTTATAAAGGTAAGGATAATGTCAGCAGAAAGGACCCTAATCGCCCCTGCGATACATCTTGAAAGGGTAAAGGAGCAGCGCGTACAGAAGGCCTGATTCTAAAAAAGAGAAAGAAAAAGGAAAGATTAGTATCTTCCTCTTCCTCCACCACCATAGCCCTCCCTCCTCACATAGGGCTTCGTGAACATGTAGAACCTCTCAGTGCCGTGGAGCTCGTTGACTATCCTGTCTGTTATGAGCTTGGCAGGATCCTGCATAAGCGATACCCTTTCTGTAATGTCCTTGAAGCTCTCGAACTTCTTCTCTCCCCTTGCTTTGAGTATCGCCTCCAGGTGCTTCTTCCCTATCCCGGGAAGCAGCTCGAGCGAATGCTCCCTTATGTTGAGGGGTCCCGCATTGTTGAAAACATCGACGAATTTCTTTTCGCGCTCCTTTACGATCCTCATGACCATGTTTGGCAGCTCGTTCTTCGCGGTCTGCGTGAGTTCATCGACGCTTATCCTTGACTTGATCAGCGATACCTTCTCCCGCTCATCCTTTCCTATGTAGACCCGCTCCCCTGCCTTTAGCGAAGCGCCCGGCTTCGGGACTGCTTCGAGCAGCGTGAACCATTCCTCGCCTATCAGCTGTGCGAGCGGCTCAGACCTTCCGGAAAAAGACTTGCCGCTGGACAGGAAGTCGAGCACAAGTGCGTATTCCTCGCGTTTCTCCTCTCCCAGCATTTCAATCCACCCATTAAAACCCTTATGCGTGCTCCTTAACAGCTGCAAGCATCTTGCTTATCTCATCGTCCGAGAACGTCTTGTTCTCGTGCGCAAGTATCTGCCTCAGGGTCAGCGCGCTCTTCGGCAGAATGTCCATTATCCTGAAGGCGGTCTTCTCGCTCGCGCCGAGCGAGACCAGCGCGCTCTTGAGCTTCTCCTCCTTGCCTTTCTCCAGGCCGGCGAACTTCTTCGCGTGGTCGTAGGCGAGCTGCTGTTCGTATGTGAGCTCCTTCTCCTTCTTCTTGTCATCGAGTATGCGCTTTACCTCCCCAAGGGAGACAATGCTCTCAGACTCGCTCTCTCTTCCTATCATAAGTATCACTAGGGTTACTCTCTTTCCTGAAACACTATATTCTGAGGGAAAGGGTATATTAAGGTTTTGTTCCTGCGGGCTTTGCGCGTTAAAAACACTGCCTATTTTTAGCCAGTTCAGGGAATGCCGATAAAAGAGCGGCTGCATAACATTTTTAAAGTTATGAGCCTCATATAAATCAGGCGATTGCATGAGGCTTTCTGAAATCTACAGCATGGATATATATAGCGACGGCGGTTCCTACCTCGGAGAAGTTCGTGATGCTATAATAGACCTTGAGAAGGGAGAAGTGAGCAGGCTGCTCATGGATGAATGGAGGACTATGGACAGGGACGAGGTAAAGCATATGCTGCAGCAGAAGAGCATACTCTTCAAGAACATCAAGAACGTTGGAGACGTTGTCCTCGTTTCCGTGACCGGCGCAGCTGCTGGCAAGCCTCCTGAAAGTGGCGCGAGCGCGGAAGTGTCGGACCTTGCGAACAGGCGCTGATTTCCGTTTTTCTTTTACTCTTTTTTCCTTTTCTTTACTTTTCTGATTCTTATTCCATGATAGCTTTAAATATGAGAATGGACACACCACTCCTAAGCAGGGTGTGCTGGTGGCAAAAGGCATCGTTGTTTCTATCGAAGGCATAGATGGAGCAGGGAAGACGACGCATGCGAGGCTCCTTAAGGAAGAGCTTGGCGCCCTAGCCATACTGGAGCCTGAGCCTACAATGAGCGACTTAGGCAGGTGGATAAGGAAAGAGCTTAAGGAGAAATGCCTCAACAACAAGCAGCTGCAGACCCTTTTCATCGCGAACAGGGTGGAGCATTTCGAAAAGCTTAAGAGGAAGATAGCGAACGGGATAACCGTCATTATGGACAGGGGAGAGATATCTACTGCTACCTATGGTGCATCAACGGGAGACTTCACACTGGAGGAAGTGCTAGCGACGCATCGGAGAGCAGACGTACCAAAGCCTGACCTCGTCATTTTCCTAAAGCTGTCCAATGAAGAGGCAAAGCGCAGGCGAGAGAGCAGGAATGGAGGCAAGGAAAGGTTCGATGATGAGCAGTTCCAGCGTAAACTGGCTGGAACTTATGAAGCGCTTAGGGAGACGGGCGCATACAAGTGGGTAGATGTTGATGCAAATCAGGGCGTGGAGGAGACCCACAGACAAATAATGCAGGTGCTGCGTAAGCATTGCGTTTTGGAAGGCAAGAAAATCCCGCGGAGGGACAGCGCGGCAAGATTCTACGCGACAGAGACCACAGTCGCGCTCGATGAATCGTGCAGGGTGCAGGTTCAGGAGATGGTTGTCGAGAGGTATATGAGCTGCGATAGAGTCCACTGGCTGAGGATGGAGAAGCCGCCCGAAGAGATCCTGGAAGCCGCAGAGAAGCTCTCCAAATTCGTGGGGCGAGTAGCCAAAGAGGTGGATGCGAGGTGGTTCGCGCGACAACTCGAGAGACGGGCGATATACAGCCTGTTATACGGCGAGGCGGGAGAGCTCGGAGAATATATTGCAAAGGAAAAGCGCGACGGAAAAGACTACCATAATGAGATGGCGGCAGAGAGCGTAGACCTTGTTTTCTATCTTGCGAAGGTCGTCACAGATGCAAATGTCGATGTAAAGAGCATGTGGCAGAAAATGGCGTTCAATGTAAAGCGGCAGAATGAGTTGCTGCTCCTCGGAGAGCAGAGCGCAGAGACAATATCGCAGACGCTTTCATTCGTCTGCGCAGGCATCGGCTCGCTTTCCAGCAGGCAATCATCAAAAGTCACGATAAACATCAACACAGACCCTGAGCCAGAACCTGAAAAGGACCCAGTATGGCTTGCGCACTACAAACATATATCTGGTATGGAAGAAGAGCAGGACATAGAACGTCCATCACACTTCGAGCAGCATCCGCTTTCCTTTGATTTCGATTCCGGATGCACTATCGCACTCTATCTCACATTGAAGCTGATTGACAAGCTTGATATGGACTTCGATGCGGCATGGGAGGGAAAGATGAAATTCAACGCTGCAAGGTTCGGGGCTCTCGCAAATGTTGCAGGAGGCGAAGCAGTCGCAAAAGGGAAACTAAAAGGGTAATAGATAAATAACTGATGTCCCTTATTCTCTCTGGGCTCCCCTCGTCTAGCTCGGCCAAGGACACGGGGCTTTCAACCCCGTAACTCGGGTTCAAATCCCGAGGGGAGCATTTTCATTTACGAGAGAGCAGGTTCATATCTCACACCAAAAGTTATATATAGAGACACTTTCATAAGCTATTATGCCATACATGGAAGACCAAGCTACGCTAGATGGTGTATTCGCCCGCGTGACGGAAGACCCGCTCATATCCAAGCAGAACGCCAAATACATAGAGGCGCATATCGAATTCCTGAAGGCCAAACAGTCAAACGTAAGAACCCTGATCAAGCACCTCTATCATTTAAGGAGATTCTTCAGGGTGCTGAAAACCCCCAAAAAGGACTTCAAGCGGATTACAAGGGCGGACATGCAGGCCGCAATGGCCGAGATGGAAGGCACGGAATACAGCAGCGAGACTAAAAGGAACATAAAGGTCGTCGTCAAGTACTTCTGGAAGCACCTTAAAGGCGATGACGAGTTCTATCCGGTCGAGGTCAGGTGGATCGACACATCGGGAGACAGAAAGAACAAGAAGATGCCGGAAGACCTGCTTACTGAGGAGGAGGTAAGGAGGATGATAGAATCCGCGACCACACTCAGGAACAAGGCGATCATTGCAATATTATATGACACAGGGTGCAGGATAGGTGAATTGCTCAACATGAGAAAGAAGGATGTAAACCTGATCACAATGCCCGCGCACGTCCTGTTGGATGGCAAAACGGGACAGAGGCAGGTTCCCGTCATATTCAGCGCGCCATATGTGGCGCAATACCTGAACTTCATAAAGGAAAAAAAGCCGAACGAGCCGATGTGGACATCGTATAACAATGGCAGGGATACTGACAGAAAGACGGATTACAGGGGAATATCGAAGATGCTCAAGATGGTTGCAAAGAAGGCGAAGATAGAGAAGAGGGTGCATCCGCATCTCTTCAGGCACAGCAGGGCGACGGCATACGCCAACAAGCTCACGGAGCAGCAGCTGAAGAACATGTTCGGATGGACCAACAGTTCCACCATGGCCGCTACCTACGTTCACCTGAGCGGAAGGGACATAGACAGCGCGGTGATGCAGGCAAACGGCCTGAAACCACGCGAAGAGGCGGCTGAGCCAAAATTAAGGGCGAAAGTGTGCGAGAGGTGCCAGTTTCCTAATACTATGGATTCGAGCTACTGCAACAGATGTGCCCTGCCTCTCGACGCCGGGCTGGCAGCGGAAATGCAGTACAGGGAAGGCAACATAAAGCAGGCAATAATCGATGTCATGAGGGATCCGAAGATAGTAGAGGATATAGTTCATACTTATTTGTTAACGCAGGCGAAGAAGGGAAGAAAAGCATAAGCAGAAGAGAGCAGACACAGAATAAAGTATAAAAATAGCATAAAATTATCAGTTCAACAACACCAAACTAAAAGCATATCA